>JBBKXS010000176.1:0-21638 GCA_037969605.1 Flavobacteriaceae bacterium | reverse complement strand
AGATAAAGAATTGTGTACTAATTAAAAATACCTCCAAAATGGGAAGAAAAGGTATTAAATCTATTTCGTTCAATTTTTTTGCAGCGAATCCAAGACTTAAGAATTGAACCAAAATACGCAATAAAATTAATGCTACAACAATTTCCCAAAACGTTAAAGTGATTATTAGAACAATTGATAATACCCAATACAAAAGTTGTGACACGTAAAAAAGAGTAAGCAAACTTTTATGTTTGAATTTATAATGCTTAGCTGTACTAATATGTCTCCGTTTTTGATGTATCCATTCTTTAAGATTATTTTCAGGAATGGATTCAGTAAAACTTTCCTTTGAAAAACAAATAGCCGTATTCTTATTATTTGCAATCTGATTGACAAATAAATCATCGTCTCCAGATTTAATATTCATATGGTTCATATAACCAGAAGCCTCGAAAAAGAGTTCTTTTCTATAAGCTAAATTTCGGCCAACGGCCATATAGGGTTGACCAATTTTGGCATAAGAAAAATATTGAGTGGCAGTCATTAAAGTTTCGAACCGAATAAGTTTATTTAAAAAAGCGCCCTTAACTTTTTTGTAGGCGCCATATCCCAATACAATAGATTTTGAATTCGTAAAATGACTGCTCATTTCCTTTATCCATTGGTTGGAAACAGGTTGACAATCGGCATCGGTGAACAATAAAAAATTATGTGTAGAGGCCTTTATACCCAATGTTAAAGCAAATTTTTTATTGCCCCAAAAAGCTTCAATATTTTTTATATTGACAATTTTGATGTTGTCATGACCACTTTTAAATGCTTCCATGACTTTAAGCGTTTTATCAGTAGACCGGTCATTTATTAATACTATTTCAAAATTTGGATAGTCTTGTTCCAATATTGATGGCAGGAACTTTTTTAAATTTTTTGCTTCGTTTTTGGCACAAATAATCACCGAAAGGGCAATGTTTTTTGGAGTTTGGTTTTGCCTCTTGTGAAAGGAAAATTTTCCAAAGACAAAAAGATAATATATAATTTGAATAATTACTACAACTATAAATGTGTAGAACAGTACATCAAAAATAGACATTGATGGTTAAGAGTGTTGAGGTTCGTTACAGTTTTTAAATTGGTCGGGAGTTTTTCCACAAAAACCACACGCTTCTCCATTTTTATTTAGCATTGAGTTCTGGCTTGCACAGGTTCCTGCAAATTCACCATCTTTTTTAGCCCAAAGCTTTATGGCTATTCCTGCAATTCCCAAGCCTAAAAGAATAAAAGTGATCAATATGAGTTTCATCAAAAATAAGTTTATACAAAGATACTGATTTTACCTAACCTAATGCGTTACTATCTAGATTTTAGAATAAAAAAACCACTTACATTGTAAGTGGTTCTTAATATTTATAAAGTAAAAATTAATTGTTTTTCAAAGTTATTTCTGCAACTTCATTTTCTGCATTGGCCATGTTAGCCAACCCACCTTTTTTCTCAATCGTTATACTCAAACCAAGGGCATTTTCCATATACGGTATGGACTGCAATTTTTTGTTTGAAGGGTCTAAAATACCAAGATTCACCATACGATCCTGTAATTCGGCCCAAATTTGATAGTTTTGGTCTTCAGGAAGTTGGGGTAATTCTACAATATCAATCATAGAAGTTTTATCCACGGAATTAATGTAGGCCACGGTTTTTAAATCTTTAGCACGTTTATTACCTCGCAACACGTATTTTTCTGTTTCAGGATTATTCAGCTTCATAAACTGCCTCATTACTTCATCCAGTTTATCGTTGTTGTTTTTGATATCGCTTCTCAGATCAAAAATTTCATCTACCACTACTTGATTTTCCCTTACCAAAGCTGTATTGTGAAACAACAACAAAAGTGCACTTCCAGCAAAAATAAGTGCGGCAATACTTGCCGCAATACTGTACCACGGGGTTTTATGTTTTATAGGTGTTAAGGTGATTACTGACTTATCTTTTATTTCTTCTAAAACAGAATCCAAAATGAACTTTGGTGCTTCTACGGCATTGGCTTTAGCCAAGATTTCCAAATTATCTTGTAGCTTAATGTATTCTGTTTCAACTTCTGGATAATTGGAAATATAATGTTCAACTTCTAAATCTTCTTTAGCAGTTGTTGAGCCCATAACATATTTTTCAATGAGGCCCGATTGTAAAAATTTATGTAATTTTTTTTCCATTGTCGTCATTTTTAACGGTCATAAACTTTTTTGAGTTCTCTCAACCCTATTTTTAATCTGGACTTTATAGTACCCAACGGAATATCCAATTCTTCGCTTGCTTCTTGTTGAGTCATGCCTTCAAAAAATAAGGCTTTTAGCACAATTTGATACTTATCGTCCAATCTTGCAACATGTTCCCTTAAGTCTAAAACATCTTGATTTAAGTTTGATGTTGGTAAGATATATACGTTAGATTTATCAATTTGGACTTCTTTTTCAAATCTGATATTAAAACTTCTAAGTTTATCTATGGCTGTATTCTTTGCAATTCTATACAGCCACGTAAATAATTTTGCTTTTTTTGAATCGTATTTTTTGGAGTTTTTCCAGACCTTGACAAAAGTTTCCTGAAGCGCATCTTGTGCCAGCTCTTCGTTATTTGTGACCTTTAAAATGACACCATAAAGAGAGTCTGCATAATTTTCGTAAAGCAAATTAAGGGCGGTTGTATCTCCCTTTTCAAGGAGTTCGACAATATTTTGTTCTAATGAAAAGCTCAATAGTATTAAAGTTTAGTCATTTAAAAAAAATGTCTTTTAGGAATTTCTAAAAGCACTTTTAAAAGTAATGTTATTAGGGAGGTAAAAATAGCAATAATTTGACAAATTAAAATTTGTATAATGGTAATTTATATTCCATTGAATTTTATAGTTTATATCAAGGAATTGGAATTTTCATATTAGATAATATTGACTTCAGTTTCTATATTAATATCAAAAATTCGTTTTATGGTATTCTGAATTAATCTGGCTAATTTTAAAATATTCTTGCCTTCTGCACCACCATAATTTACCAAAACAAGCGCTTGTTTCTTGTGAACTCCATAATTGCCAAAGGTTTTTCCTTTAAAGCCAGCTTGTTCTATTAACCAACCTGCAGGAATCTTGATTTTTTTTTCTGAAACAACATAACTAGGAATATCAGGAAATATTGTTTTTAATGCCTTAAATTGTTGTTTAGAAATCACGGGATTTTTAAAAAAGCTACCACTGTTGCCTATATCTTTGGGATCAGGAAGCTTACTTTGCCTAATTTCAATAACTGCTTTAGAAATATCCTGTATAGTTGGATTTTTTATGTTCATGTCGAGCAATTGGTCAAAAATTGCTCCATAACCTGTATTTAATTTGTGTTCATTTGAGCTAAGTTGCAATAAAATGCTTGTTATCACAAATTGCCCTTTTGCGCCTTGTTTGAAAATCGATTCTCTATAATCGAATTTGCAATCGCTTTTTGTAAAGGATTTTAGTTTCAGGGTCTTAATATCAATTGCTTCACAGGACACAAAGATATCCTTAAGTTCTACACCGTAAGCCCCAATATTTTGAATGGGAGCACTGCCAATATTTCCTGGGATGAGTGACAAGTTTTCAACACCTCCAAAATCGTGATCCAAACACCAAAGTACGAACTCATGCCAATTTTCACCTGCATTGGCTTTAACAATAACCTCACCATTATGTTTTGAAACCATCTCAATTCCTTTCAAGTTAACATGAATAACCAAAGCATCGATATCTTTGGTCAACAGCATATTACTGCCACCACCAAGAATGAATTTATCAGGATGGGTTTTTAATTTCAAAACCTCTTGTAACTCACCTAGCGAATTAACTGAGACAAAATATTTTGCTTTGGCATCAATTCCAAAAGTGTTGTAAGATTTTAATGATATATTGTGTTGGATATGCATCAACCTTTATAGATTTTTAATGCTTCTTTTAATATAGCAACTGCTTTAATTAAGCTTTCTTTATTAAGAACATAGGCAATTCGTATTTGATTTAAGCCAACACCTGGAGTGGAATAAAATCCTGCAGCTGGAGCGACCATGACAGTTTCGCCATTGACATCAAATTTTTCTAGCAACCATTGTGCAAAATCGTCAGCATTTTTAATTGGTAATTCGACAATACAGTAAAATGCTCCACTGGGTTTTGCAACTTTAACACCATCAATTTTTTTTAATTCCGACATCAGTATGTTTCTTCTTTCTACATATTCAACTATAACGTCATCAAAATAGCTTTGCGGGGTTTCTAAAGCAGCTTCACTTGCGATTTGTGCAAACGTTGGAGGGCTCAATCGCGCTTGGGCAAATTTTAGTGCTATTTTAATAACCTCTTTATTTCTTGAAACCAAATATCCAATTCGTGCTCCACACATGCTATAGCGTTTGGATACCGAATCAATCATTATCGCATGATCTTTTAGGTCATCTTCCTGCATAATTGAGTAAAACTCTTTATTATCGTATACGAACTCACGATAGACTTCATCTGCGATTAAAAACAGGTCATGTTTTTTTACAATACCTGCCAATTTTTTTATTTCGGCTTTAGAATATAAATAGCCTGTAGGATTTCCAGGATTGCATATTAATATGGCTTTTGTCTTGGAAGTAATATGATTTTCGAATTCTTCAATTGGTGGTAATGCAAAATTGTTTTCGATTTTTGAAATAACTGGAACGATTTTTACCCCAGAAGCCGTTGAAAATCCATTGTAATTGGCATAAAATGGTTCTGGTATGATGATTTCATCGTCAGAATCCATAATACTTCCAAATGCAAAAAGTAATGCCTCGCTGCCCCCAGTGGTTACAATAATATCTTTATGGGATACATTGATGTTATTTTTATGATAGTAACCGGCAATTTTTTTTCTGTATTCTTCTGAACCTTCAGATCTTGAATATGCCAATATGTCCAAGGAATGAACTTTTACAGCGTCAAGAGCAATATTTGGGGTTTTAATATCAGGCTGTCCAATGTTTAAATGGTAAACAGTTTTACCTTGCTTGTATGCTTCTTCTGCAAAGGGTACTAATTTACGGATAGGAGATTCGGGCATTAATTTCCCTTTTTTAGAAATATTTGGCATCATTTGGTATTTAGTGGGCAAAGTTCTGAAAATTATCTTAAAGTTTATTTAAAAAACACAGCTAAAAATTTTTGTTGTACTAAAGATTTGTAAATTGTTATTAGACTTATTATTTATGACAAAAAAGACTACGATTACTTTATTGTTATTTGTATGCAGCATCATCACATTTGGACAAAGTAGATTTAATTTGCCGAGAGCAGATAGCGATAAAATAAGGTTTCAGCTTATTAATAATTTAATTATTGTTCCAGTTGAGGTTAATGGAGTAAAGCTATCTTTTCTTTTGGATTCTGGAGTCAGTAAACCAATTCTATTTAACATAGCCAACATTGATACTTTACAGGTCAATAATGTAGAAACTGTCTATTTAAGAGGACTAGGAGGAGGTGAACCCGTAGAGGCACTTAAATCTAAAAACAATTTTTTTAAAATAGGGAATGCCATTAATATTGATCAGGATATTTTTGTAGTTTTTGATAACACAATAAATTTCACTCCAAGGTTGGGTATATCTGTTCATGGGATTATTGGGTTTGATTTGTTTAGAGATTTTATAGTAGAAATAAACTATAGCTCAAAATATTTAAAGCTTCATAATCCAGATAAATATGTATATAAAGAATGCAGAAAGTGTGAACAGTTTAACCTATCATTCTATAATAACAAGCCTTATATTAATGGTGCCGTAAAAATCGATGTGGAGAACCTACCTGTAAAACTACTCATCGATACTGGCAGTAGTGATGCGCTATGGCTATTTGAAGAAGATTCATTGGGGATGAAGCCATTAAACAACAAATATTTTGAGGATTTTTTGGGTAAAGGTTTAAGCGGAAGTGTTTACGGTAAACGAACAAAAGTAAAATCGTTTGGCTTAAAAAGTTTTGTTTTAAAAGATGTTAATGTTGCTTTTCCAGATTCAACATCAATTAGTTACGCCAGAAAACATGAAGAACGTAACGGAAGTATTTCTGGTGAACTATTAAAAAGATTCAATATTATAATGGATTATAAAAATGCCAGAGTTACCTTAAAAAAGAATAATAAGTTCAGATCTGCCTTTCGCTATAATAAAAGTGGTATTGTAGTGGAGCAAGATGGAATTCGTGTAGTAAAGGAAAAACAAAATGTTCTCTCCGGAAGCCAAAACGAACCTAATGAAGCGAATACCATTTTTATTGATGTTAAATTTAAGTACTCTTTGATACCAGCTTTTAGAATTGCCGAATTGCGTAAAGACTCTCCAGCCGAAAGAGCTGGTCTTTTAATTGGAGATGTTGTTTTATCCATAAATGGAAAAGATACATATACCATGAAATTACAGGATTTAATTGAAATATTTAGTGGTGATGAGGACAAGTTAATAAAACTAGGTATTGAACGAGATTATAAGCCAATGAGAGTAAATTTCAGGTTAGAAGATCCATTAAAATAAAAAGCTTCTCAAAATTGAGAAGCTTTTTTATTTATTGCATCATTTTAACTTTACTGTTCTATGACACTTTTATTCTTTTTTTCCAAAACACTCGTTTTATTGGAATCAACAACCTCGCCTTTAATTTTCAAGGCTACGGTAGGTGTATCGGCATTTGAGGTTACTGTAATTGTTTTTCTTATCGGATTTACTCGGTTAGTGTCATATTTTACCTCAATTTGTCCTGTTTCACCTGGCATAATCGGTCCTTCAGGCTTTTTAGGAATTGTACAATGGCAAGTAGATTTTACATCAGATAAAATCAAAGGCGCATTACCTGTGTTGGTGAATTCAAAAACACGCACACCATTAGACCCTTTTTCAATAGTTCCATAATCAATTGTATCGGTCTTAAATTCGATTTTAGCAACTTTTTCCTGAGCAAATGCTCCAAGGCTTAAAAGCCCTACAAATAAAATTAACATTACATTTTTCATCACTTTAATTTTAAATTGATACTTTCAAAACTACTTACTTTTTGCCGTTTCGCAAAATTAATTAGACGTATGACCACATAATTTAAGATATTAACAACTATTAGAGTCATTATTAGTGCCAATAATTTCGCAAAAAAAGAAATATAAGTACTTTTGTTAGTCATAACGCAAAAACAATACCAAAGGATGCCAATTCCCACAAAATATTCAGCCTCATCTGTCGAGGACAAATGGTACAAATACTGGATGGAACATAATTTTTTTCGTTCAAAACCTGACCAAAGAGAACCCTATACCATAGTGATTCCTCCTCCAAATGTTACTGGAATTTTACACATGGGACATATGCTCAACAATACCATTCAGGATGTCTTAATTCGTCGTGCACGTTTGCAAGGTAAAAATGCATGTTGGGTACCCGGGACCGATCATGCTTCCATTGCCACCGAAGCTAAAGTAGTTGCAAAACTTAAAGAAAAGGGCATTGACAAAAACGATTTGTCTCGAGACGAATTTTTAAAACATGCATGGGATTGGACACATGAATATGGAGGCGTTATACTTGAACAATTAAAAAAATTGGGTTGTTCGTGCGATTGGGATCGCACCAAGTTTACTATGGATGATGACATGAGTGAAGCGGTCATTAAGGTGTTTGTGGATTTGTACAATAAAGGCCTTATCTACCGAGGTTTCAGAATGGTGAATTGGGACCCTGAAGCGAAAACAACACTGTCAGATGAAGAAGTTATTCACATAGAACGTACCGACAATCTGTATTATGTTAAATACAAAATTGATGGTGAAGATGGATTTGTGTCCATTGCTACAACAAGGCCAGAAACCATATTGGGTGATACCGCAGTTTGTGTCAATCCCAACGATGAACGATTTATCAATTTAATTGGCAAAAAGGTTGTTGTACCAATTTGTAATAGAATAGTACCCATAATTGCTGATGATTATGTGGATATGGAATTTGGAACGGGTTGCTTAAAAATTACACCTGCCCATGATGTTAATGATAAAGAAATTGGAGATAGACATCAATTAGAAATTGTAGATATTCTTAATGAAGATGCAACCCTCAATAGTTTTGGGTTACACCATCAAGGAAAAGATCGGGAGATTGCAAGAATAGATGTAGCCAAAGAGCTTAAAGATTTGGATTTATTGGTTAAAATTGAAGATCTAACCCATAAAGTTGGTACCAGTGAACGTACTGGAGCTGTAATCGAACCTAGACTGTCTGACCAATGGTTCTTAAAAATGGAAGGATTGGTGAAACCGGCCATTAAAGCGGTGCTTGAAGATAAAGAAGTAAAATTATTTCCAAAACGTTTCAATAATACCTATCGTCATTGGATGGAAAACATACGCGATTGGAATATTTCTCGCCAGTTACTTTGGGGACAGCAAATTCCAGCATATTATTATGGGGATGGAAAAGATGACTTTGTGGTGGCAAAAAGTGCTGAAGAGGCTTTAATTTTAGCTAAACAAAAAACCAACAACCAACAACTAACAACCAATGAGTTGACCCAGGATAAAGATGCCTTGGATACTTGGTTTTCATCATGGTTGTGGCCAATAAGTGTGTTCGATGGTATTAGAAATCCAGATAACGAGGAAATCAAGTATTATTATCCCACCAACGATTTGGTCACTGGACCTGATATTCTTTTCTTTTGGGTAGCACGAATGATTGTTGCAGGATATGAATTTAAAGGAGAAAAGCCATTCAACAATGTATATCTAACAGGATTGGTTCGTGATAAGCAACGTCGAAAAATGAGCAAATCTCTTGGGAATTCACCCGATGCATTACAACTGATTGAAGATTACGGTGCCGATGGCGTTCGCGTGGGATTGTTATTAAGTTCTGCCGCAGGTAACGATTTGTTATTTGATGAAGACTTATGCCAACAAGGCAAAGGATTTGCCAATAAAATATGGAATGCTTTCAGGTTGGTTCAAGGTTGGGAAGTTGCCGATATTGAACAACCTGAATCTTCTAAAATCGCTTTGGAATGGTATCAATCTAAATTTCAAAATGCTTTAGCAGAAACAGAAGATTATTTCAGCAAATTTAGATTGTCTGATGCCTTGATGACCATGTATAAATTGATTTGGGACGATTTTTGCTCCTGGTTGTTGGAGATGATTAAACCAGATTATCAGCAACCCGTTGATTCAAAAACGTTTCGATCCATAATTGAAATATTTGAAAATAACTTAAAGATGCTTCATCCGTTTATGCCGTTCTTAACCGAAGAAATTTGGCAATTTATTGCTGAACGAACTCCTGAAGAAGCTCTAATTATTGCAAAATATCCAAAGATTAACAAATATAATAAACCATTGGTTTCAGATTTTGAAACCGTAAAAGAAGTGGTTTCAGGTATTAGAACTATTAGAAAGGAAAAGAACATCTCATTTAAAGATACTATAGAACTTTCCGTTTTGAACAATGAAAATTTGTCGACAGCTTATGATTCGGTAATCATGAAACTTGGTAATGTTTCTAAGATGGAAACTGTAATTGATTCTGTTGAAGGCGCCTTGACGTTTAGGGTGCAATCAAACGAGTATTTTGTTCCAATTTCTGGAGCTATTGATATTGATGAAGAAATCAAAAAACTTACTGACGAGTTAAGCTATACGGAAGGCTTTTTAAAATCGGTCCAAAAGAAACTTTCTAACGAACGATTTGTATCGAATGCACCTGCACAAGTTATAAATACTGAGCGCAAAAAAGAAGCGGATGCCTTAGCTAAAATCGAAACCTTAAAATCAAGCTTGACAAGTTTAAAATAAAAATGCAATGATTATGGATGATCATTTTAAACTATCTGACACTGAATTTAAGAAAAGGTTTGATGATTGTAAACTTGAACCATCCATTTTTACCCATGAGGCTCATTTAAGATTGGCCTGGATTCATATCAATACTAATGGAATTGAAAAAGCTTTAAACAATGTACCCTTACATCTTCAGAATTTTGTAGTATCTGCTGGAGCAAAAGATAAATATAATACCACGTTGACCATTGCCGCTGTAAAGGCAGTCCATCTTTTTATGTTGAAATCTGAATCGGAAAACTTTAAAGATTTTATTGACGAATTTCCAAGACTTAAATATAACTTCAAGGAACTTTTGAGTTATCATTACGGAATTGATATATTCAATTCAAAAGAAGCAAAAACAAGATTTTTAGAACCAGATTTGATATCATTTGATTAAAGTCTAGGGTTCAATTTCCTGATGCTTTTACCATTCATTAATTTTATTCGAGTCAAGTTTGACAAAAATAAAGAGCAAAATGGTAAAGCCCCAAAGTCCAGAACCCCCATAGCTAAAAAATGGAAGCGGAATACCTACTGTCGGTATGAGCCCCATGACCATACCCGTATTGATCATAAAATGGATAAATAAAATAGAGGCCACACAATAGCCATACACCCGACTAAACTGTGATTTTTGAGATTCAGCTAGGTATAAAATTCTTATTAATAAGGCTACAAAGACCAATACAACCAAAGCACTACCTACAAAGCCCCATTCCTCACCAACTGTGCTAAAAATATAATCGGTATGCTGCTCCGGAACAAATTTGCCTGTTGTTCGAGTGCCTTCCAAAAAACCTTTCCCCGTCAACCCCCCAGAACTTATTGCTTTTTCAGATTCGTTGAGGTTATATAGAATCGTCTTTTTCATTTGGGCCAAGGTTTCAGGATCATTTTCCAATCTTAACCAAAGGCTGATTCGATCTTTTTGATGCGGTTTTAGAATATTGTCATAAAATAGTTTGACACCAATTGAAAAACCAACACATAATGCTAAAACGACAATGGGTTGAATAAATGAACGACGTTTTTTCTTTCGTAAAAAATATAATCCTAATATAATAACCGCTGCCAAAATTGATGCAAAAAGAATTCCAAATTTTAGTGTTATAATTGAAAGAATAATAACTATACCTACTAGAATTAAATACACTTGTTGCAAACCTTCTCTATAAAAAACAAAGAAGAAGGAAGCGTAAACAATGGTACTCCCTGCATCGTTTTCGAGCAGAATTAAAAGTGCAGGAATGAAAATAATCACAACGGTCTTTAGTTGGTCCTGAAGTGATTTCATATTGGTTTGAATATCACTGATATGTTTCGCAACGGCCAAGGATGTTGCAAATTTAGCAAACTCACTAGGTTGAATAGTCATACCTCCAATGCCATACCAAGCGGTTGCACCATTCACGTTTTTTCCAAAAATAAATAATCCAACTAAGGATAAAATAGCAATCAAGTAGATAATGCTCGAGAACCGCTCATAAAATTTGGCTTCAATCGATAAAATAATAACAATAAGAACAAAGTTCAATATAATAAACATGAGTTGTTTACCATAAGGTTGTTCCATATCGAAATAGTTGGGGTTTTCACCTACGTGCGATGCCGACATGATGTTTACCCAGCCAAAACCAACAAGCAATAAGAACAATACAATAGTAATCCAGTCTAATTTAAAGCCTCTACGGTTTTCTTTCAACATTATCTATAACTTGTAAGGTGGTTTCTTTATTAATTCCAAAAGGCTTGCCTGAATAGGGTTTAGCGTATTCGTTTTCCAAACTATGGGTTAATATCCAGTTTTCCATGTCGGTTCTTGTAATATGGCCCTTGAGATATTTTTCAATCATTAAACTAGCCATTCTACCTGCAAAACGACTTCCCCAATAGCCATTTTCAACAAATACAGCAATGGCAATTTTAGGATTGTCCATAGGAGCAAAAGCCACAAAAATGGAATGATCGGTAAGTTGGGTTTTTACACCATTTATTTTTACATAATTTTCAGCGGTTCCAGTTTTTCCACAAATATCTATTCCTGGAACTCGTAGAGAATATGCTGTACCTTTGTTATATACATCAAACATCCCATGTATAACCGGGTCAAAATTTTCCTTGTCTATGGTCGTGTAATTTGGAGTGGTGTATTTTTCATCAATAGACTGGCCTTCAATTTTTTTGATGATATGAGGGGTAAAATAATAACCACGATTTCCAATGGCAGCAACCATATTTGCCAACTGTATTGGAGTGGCTTCAACCTCTCCTTGGCCAATGGCATTTGATACAATATAAGTGGACCTCCAACGTCCATTTCCATAGGCATTGTTATAATAATCACCATCTGGAATTCGGCCTTTACTTCCCGTTTTTAAATCATACCCTAAATAATTTCCTAGTCCAAAACTATTGGCATGCTTACTCCAAATATCCATCCCAATAGCGGGATCTTTATATTTATCTATGATACGTCTATAAACATTAATAAAATAAGCATTACAGGATTGTGCAATACCATCGTTCATACTTAAAGGACTTGAATGACTATGGCAACCCGTTAATCTACGACTACCCAAATAATATCCCATACGGCAACCAAATTTATCTTCTGTGGTTACAACTTGTTCTTGTAGGCCAATTAGCGCATTCATCACCTTAAAAGGAGATCCAGGAGGATATTGCGCTTGTAGACTTCTATCGTAAAGTGGTTTTGCTATGGAATCCCTAAGCAGGTCGTTAAAGTTTTTCGAACGGTCCCTCCCCACCAATAAATTGGGATTATAGCTCGGGCCAGAAACCATTGCCAATATCTCACCAGAACTTGGATCAATGGCTATGATCCCTCCTCGCTTATGTTTCATTAACAGTTCACCATATTCCTGAAGTTTTGCGTCAATGGTTATGGTAATGTCTTTTCCTGGTTGCGGGAGCGTATCGAAAACACCATTTTGGTAGGGGCCAATATCTCTGTTAAATCGATCTTTTTGGATAAACTTGATCCCTTTTACACCTCTTAAAATATCTTCATAAGAGGCTTCAACACCTTGTTTTCCAATTAAATCACCCATTTTGTAGTAGGGTTGATTTTCAATTGTTGCCATGCTTACTTCTCCAATATCGCCTAAAACATTGGCACCTATAGAAGTTTGATAATCTCTTAACGTACGTTTTTGAATATAAAATCCTTGGAATTTTCTCAATTTTTCCTGCAATACTGCATAATCTTCTTTTGAGAGTTGCGGTACAAATACAGATGGTAGTCTAGGTGAATAAATATAGGCCTTTTCGTAAGTTGCTTTAAATGTTTCTTTAGTGATTTTTAATAATGAGCAAAATTCTAAAGTATCCAAAGGTTTAACCTCACGAGGTATAATCATCACGTCATATGAAGGCTGATTGGCTACTAATAAGGTTCCATTTCTATCGTAAACATAGCCCCGTTTTGGGTAGTCATAAACCTTTCTTAAGGCATTGTCTTCAAATAAATCGTAGGCATTTTGGTTATAAACTTGTAAATAAAATAACCGCGCAATAAATATAATGCCTACCGTAACTATTGTAATAAATAATAGTAGTTTTCTCATCGAGGCTTCTTGCTAAATAAAACTGTTATTAGTAAACATAACAGTATAGTAAAAATACTTGAAAATAACGTCTTTTGAAGGATTAAAATTATATTCGACATGTTAAAAATCTCCAAAGAATACAATATTAAATGGTGAACTACCGTGAGTATTGAAAAATAAACCAACCTATTTCCCAATTCAGTCTGGGCAAATTTTATGGTTTGATGTTCGTAGATCGTTCCAAATGAAAATTTTAAAACAATGGGTCTGATATATGCAATAAAAACACTTGCCCCGGCATGCACCCCTCCTGAATCAGTGAATAGATCTACACATAAACCTAGGAGGAAACTCAGAAAAATAATGAGTGTTCGATTATTTTTTACTGGATAAATTATGATAAAAAGAATATAGATATAGGGATTGATATAGCCCAAAAAGTTAATGTTGTTCAAAATCAGGACTTGAACTAATATTAACACAAAAAACCGAAGCACCATATTAAACACTACATTATTCATCCATTGGAGTTTGTAGTGATTTAATTTCGACCTTATCAGTATTAGTAATAATGTACACATGTCCAATGTTGGTCATATCATTAAACAGTTTAACATTTATCGTATACATATCGCTATTGTTATCTAACGCAAAGGTATCTATTGTTCCAATAGGAATGCCTTTGGGAAAAATGGTAGATT
This sequence comes from Flavobacteriaceae bacterium, assembly GCA_037969605.1. Classification (GTDB taxonomy): domain Bacteria; phylum Bacteroidota; class Bacteroidia; order Flavobacteriales; family Flavobacteriaceae; genus Geojedonia. Next base: position 7,490 of record JBBKXS010000176.1, on the reverse strand, counting down.
GTCCCCCAGTAATAATAGTGTCACCAATACTAACAGGGGCAAATTTTGAAATGTCAATTAATTGAACAAACTCAGGAGATTTTGTATCCCAAATTAAGGAACCAATATGATTTGAAGCTTTAAGCTGGGCATTGATTCTACTTTTAGTATTCAAAATTGAGATCACTCGGGAATAATTTTTGGAGGTATTGTCAATAATGCCTACAATACCTTTGGATGTTATGACCCCTAAATCTTGCTTCATGCCATTATTTGAGCCTTTATTTAGTGTCAAATAATTTTTAGCATTGGAGTAACTGTTTTTGATAACAGTTGCCGTTTTAAATTCAAAATATTTGTGAAGTAAACTATCAGTTAATGGTTCACTTTCATCCAGGGTTTTGTAGTTGTAAAGAATGGATTTGAGCTGATTGTTTTCCTCAATTAAAATCTTGTTTCGCTCTTTTAAACTAAAATAGCTTCTAATGTTATTAGAGCTGTTTAAAATGCCCCCGGACAGAAAATTAGATGAGCTGATAAACTTACTTTTATGATAAGAATGCGTTTGTATTGTTAGAGCCAATGACAAACTAAAAAGCAACAAAAACAAAAGAAACGTTTTGTTTCGTATAACAAAATTTATAATTTGTTGCATTTGGGTTTATTATTTTATCAAGACACTTTTAAATTTAGCAAGATTTTTTAATACAATACCCGTACCCCGTACTACTGCCCTTAAAGGATCCTCGGCAATATAAACTGGCAAGTCGGTTTTTAGCGATAAACGCTTGTCCAAGCCTCTCAACATAGAGCCTCCACCTGCCATATATATACCGGTATTATAGATATCGGCAGCCAATTCAGGAGGAGTTTGCGATAAGGTTTCCATGACGGAATCCTCAACGCGCAATATGGATTTGTCCAAAGCTTTTGCAATTTCTCGATATCCAATTTGTACTTGTTTTGGTTTTCCCGTGAGTAAATCTCGACCTTGTACGCTCATTTCTTCTGGTGGAAGGTCTAAATCTTCAGTTGCCGCACCAATTTGAATTTTAATTTTTTCTGCTGTTCTATCTCCAACATAAAGATTATGTTGTGTACGCATATAATAAATAATATCATTTGTAAAAACATCTCCAGCCACTTTTACCGATTTATCACATACAATGCCTCCAAGAGCAATGACTGCAATTTCGGTAGTACCTCCACCAATATCCACTATCATGTTCCCTTTAGGCTGCATAATATCGATACCAATCCCAATAGCAGCGGCCATGGGCTCGTGGATTAAATAAACTTCTTTACCGTTGACCCGCTCACAAGATTCTTTAACTGCACGCATCTCAACTTCTGTAATGCCAGAAGGAATACAAACCACCATACGTAGGGCAGGAGTGAACATTTTCTTTTTTAAGGCTGGTATATTTTTAATGAACAGGTTGATCATCTGTTCACTGGCATCAAAATCGGCAATCACCCCATCTTTTAAAGGCCTGATCGTTTTGATATTTTCATGCGTCTTTCCTTGCATCATTGCGGCTTCCTTACCAACTGCAATTATTTTTCCCGAAATTCGGTCTCTGGCAACTATTGAGGGACTATCGACCACAACTTTATCGTTGTGTATAATAAGTGTATTTGCTGTTCCTAAATCTATGGCTATTTCTTCGGTTAAGAAATCAAAAAACCCCATATGCTATTATTGATTTTGCAGGTTAATATTAATAGTTTTTTTGCTGTTGTTTGTAAATGTAATAAAAGTTAATAAATATATTCTATAATATTAATAATCATATTTTTTTGACTATAATTTACATTTATGAGATTTCCACATTCGTGGAAATTTTAATGTTTAAAATGACGTGTTCCGGTAAAAACCATTGTTAAATTATGAGCGTTGCAATAATCAATACTCAATTGATCTTTAATGGAGCCTCCAGGCTGAATTACAGCTGAAATTCCAGCCTGATTTGCAATCTCAACACAATCTGGAAATGGAAAAAATGCATCACTTGCCATTACTGCACCTTTTAAATCAAAATTAAAGGACTGTGCCTTATGAATAGCTTGATTTAACGCATCCACTCGACTAGTTTGCCCTGTACCACTTGCACATAGTTGTTTATTTTTTGCCAAAACGATGGTGTTGGATTTTGTATGCTTACAAATTTTTGAGGCAAACAATATATCTTCTAACTCGTTATTGGTGGGTTTATTGTTGGTTACATAGGTCAAATGCTCAAGCGAGTCCGTAATGTTGTCCCTATCCTGTACCAACACGCCATTTAAACACGTTCTTACGGTAGTTTTAGGGAGTTCAACCTCCTTCAAAATTAAAAGAATACGATTCTTTTTACCCTTTAATATTTCTAAAGCTGTACTTGAAAATGCAGGTGCTATTACAACCTCACAAAATAACCCGTGAATGTCTTCCGCCGTAGCGCTATCAATTTCAACATTACTGATTAAAATGCCACCAAACGCCGAGACAGGATCCCCTGCCAACGCATCCACATAAGCTTGATGGATGGTATCTCTTTGGGCAATTCCACAGGCATTGTTATGTTTTAAAATGGCAAACGTAGGTTTGTCACCTTTAAATTCAAGCATTAAATTCACCGCCGCATCAACATCCAGAAGATTGTTATAACTTAATTCCTTGCCATGAAGTTTGGTAAAGATGGCGTCAAAATCTCCAAAGAAAAATCCTTTTTGATGTGGGTTTTCACCATATCTCAACACTTTACCGTTAGTTTCACTTATTTTTAATACAGCTTCTTCATTATTTTTGTTGAAGTAGTTAAAAATAGCCGTATCATAATGTGAGGACACATTGAAGGCTTTACCGGCAAAACGTTTTCTGTCAGCTTCAGAAGTTGTTCCTTTTTGAGAGGTCAAGAGTTCCAGAAATTCGTTATAATCTTCAACTGAAGACACACAAATCACGTCCACATAATTTTTAGCGGCAGCCCTAATTAAGGAGATACCTCCTATATCAATTTTCTCAATAATATCCTCATTGCTCGCTCCAGAAGCCACCGTTTTTTCAAAAGGATATAAATCCACAATAACCAAATCTATTTGAGGAATGTCAAAATCAACCAATTCTGCTATATCACTTTCATTGTGTTGTCTGTTTAAAATCCCTCCAAAAACCTTGGGGTGTAAGGTTTTAACTCGACCACCTAATATGGAAGGATAGGAGGTTACATCTTCAACGGGGATGACTTTGATTCCTAAATCCTTGATGAATTTTTCAGTTCCTCCTGTAGAGTAAAGAGTGACATTTTGATTGTTCAGTTCTTTAACAATAGGCTCCAATCCGTCCTTGCTGAAAACTGAAATTAATGCCGATTTAAGGGTTTTAGTATTGCTCATGATGTGGTCGCTTGATTTAAAATGCAAAAGTACATATTCTTAAAGAGATTTTAAGCCAAGAATAGACTGTTTATTTAAGTTTTTTGTAACAAATACTTGTTAAAAACGTCCTATCTTTAAATTTGCATAAAATCTGCTGAAATACGTGTTAGTTTACTTACGATTATTTAAAGAAAGTTTTTCATTTGCACTCAACGCTTTGCGCAACAACAAGCTCCGTACCTTTCTGTCTTTATTGGGTGTAACTATAGGTATTTTCTCCATTATTGCTGTTTTATCGGCCGTTGACTCCTTAGATAAAAACATTCAAGATAATTTGTCAGGTTTAGATAAAAACACCGTATACCTTACTAAATATTCGTTTGGGCCAACGTCTGTACCAAGGTGGCAACGTGACAACTTTCCGCAGGTGGAATACACCGATTTTGATTATATCAATAGGAGTGTTCCAGATATTGAAGCCTCAGCTTATGTGATTTTTGGGGGAAGTGAAACGATAAAGTATGAAGCAGAAACAATTGCTGGTGTTGAAGTTACCCCTGTTTCTAATGGAATTTATGAAGTTGAAGACTTTAAAATAGAGCGTGGCCGTTTTTATACAGAGTCTGAATCGGTTTCAGGTGCTCCAGTTATTGTCATTGGATATTCTATTGCTGAAAATTTATTTGGAAATTCTAATCCATTGGGCAAACAAGTTAGGGTTTATGGCAGAAAGCTAACCGTTATTGGAGTTTTGAAAAAGTTTGGTGCAACCTTATTTGATTCCCCTGATGAAAAGGCATATGTGCCGGCAAATTTTGTAAGACGGTTTAGAAATGGAGGCGCAGATGGTATTCCAGGAGCTATCATTATTAAACCAAAAAAAGGAGTAGATATGGGTGCTTTTGAACAAGTTTTGAAACATAAATATAGAAACTATCGAGGTCTTAAAGCCGGGGAACCCGACAATTTTTTTGTGAACAAACTTTCAGGGATGACCGATGCCATTGATGGAATTATTGGTTTCATGAATACAGTAGGTTGGATTATTAGTGGCTTTTCTCTTTTGGTTGGAGGTTTCGGAATTGCCAATATTATGTTTGTTAGTGTGAAAGAGCGCACTAACCTAATTGGAATACAAAAATCGTTGGGAGCAAAAAACAGGTTTATTATGTTTCAGTTTTTGTTCGAAGCCATTGTACTGGCAGTTATAGGTGGTGTTTTTGGATTGATTTTGGTTTGGTTCACTGCATTAATAGCGTCAAATTTCACAGGAGACTTTAATTTTGTACTCTCATTCTCGAATATGTTTTTGGGCTTTTCGCTTTCTACATTAATAGGGTTGATTTCTGGAGTAATTCCCGCAATATCGGCATCAAAACTTGATCCTGTAGAGGCCATTAGAACTGGGATGTAGACTTAAATTAATGAAGTATGTCAGCCACTTTTGCACACACAAATTCTAAAAAGCGTTCATCAGCATGGGTAAAGGGATCAGTTGTGTTTGAATCAATATCTATTTGTCCAATATTTTCTCCATTTACAAAAATAGGGATGACAATTTCAGCTTTTACGGTGATGCTACAAGCAATATAATTGTCTTGTGCTGTAACATCAGAAACCACAAAATTTTGGTTGCTTAAGGCTACTTGTCCGCAAATACCTTTTCCAAAAGGAATAATGGTATGGTCGGTTGGCGCACCAACATAAGGTCCCAGTTTAAGCTCTTCCTTGTCACCATTCTTAAAATAGAAGCCTACCCAATTATAGTAGTCCACTTCCCTTTCCAATAATTGACAAACATGAAGTAATTTTTGATTTACAGTTTGTTTTGAATTTGAAACGATGCTTTCTATTTGTGGTTTAAGAGATTCAAAGGTCATTTTTCAAATATTTTTTGGTAAAAGTATTAAAAAGGTATATGGTCTCTAATTCTATTTGTATAAATTTAACCTAAATTATTAATAGCAATTTGAAGACCTTATTAAAAAAATATAAGTCGGTTGTTAAGTTTATCCTTACGTTTTTGTTGGTGTATTTGGCACTTTCACTGTCTTACAAAATATATCTGGATTATTCTGTTGGCTCAAAATATTACCCTGATTACCTGACGAGTCTTGTGGCGAAACAAACAAAAGCTTTAATTAATACTTTGGGCTATAATGCCGAAACTGTCAATCACCCTAACGAACCTTCCATTAAATTAATTATTAACCACAAGTATGTTGCCAGGGCCGTGGAGGGATGTAACTCTATAAGTGTGATTATTATGTTTATATCGTTTATGATTGCTTTTGCGGGTCGCTTAAAACCAACGATTTTATATATTCTTGCTGGAAGTGTTTTGATTTATTCGGTCAATTTAATGCGGATTGCTATTCTTTCCATAGGATTGTACCATTATCCATGGAGACGGGAAATTTTGCATACGGTTATTTTCCCCTTAATTATTTATGGATTGGTATTTTTGCTTTGGATGTTCTGGGTTAGTAGTTTTTCTAAATTTAAAAAGAACCATGTCTAATCCTTTTAGATACATATCGATTTTTGTTTTATTTGGACTGCTGGTTTTGATAAGGGTTTTTGAAAGTGATTTGTTCTACGATCCGTATTTGCTTTTTTTTAAAAATGATTACCTGTACATGGATTTTCCGAGGCGGGAAATTTTAAAACTTAGTCTTTTTACGTCGCTGCGTTACATCTTAAATTCAGGAATTTCTATCAGTATTATTTTTCTGTTTTTTAAAGACAAATCCATTGTAAAATTTTCTGTAATTGTTTATTCTCTAGCCTATATTATACTCATTTTAATATTCCTTTATTTTGTAATAAATCCTAGGCAAGCAGATTATTATCTGTTTTTCAATTTTAGGCGTTTTCTCATTCAACCAATTTTGTTATTGCTTTTGTTACCAGCGTTTTATTATTATAAGTTGAAGCATTAAGGTGTTAATATTTTGATAATTATCAGTTTGGGTTGATAATTTATTTTGTATTATTGTGTCAATGAAAACGGTATTTCATAAAATAGCATCCATGATTATGGCATTTATAGTCTTATTTTCTACAATGTCATTTACCATAGATATGCACTATTGTGGAGATACATTAATGGATACCGCACTTTTCCAAAAGGCTAAAGCTTGCGGAATGGAAATGGATAAAACGGTACCAAATTCAAATTGTTCTATTACTAAAAAAGATTGTTGTAAAGAAGAACAAATAGTAGTAAGGGGGCAAGATGAGCTAAAAATATCGTTTGATAAGTTGACATTAGACCAACAAATTTTTGTTGCATCATTTGTTTATTCTTATATAAACCTTTTTGAAAATTTTGAAGAAAATACTTATGTATTTTCAGAATACCCACCTCCACTTATTGTCAAGAGTATATACAAACTGGACGAGACTTATTTAATTTGATTTTTAAACTTTAGACGCTATTATTCAATAACTCGGTGTTATTTGGATAATTTGATGTATTCGGTGTTTTCGTTTCACCCAAGTCTAACAGTTTAATATTCAAATTACATGTTAAATAAAATCATAAAATATTTTCTTTACAACCGCTTAGTTACCATTCTCTTGCTTGCAGCATTTATTGGTTGGGGTTTAGTTACCGCGCCTTTTAACTGGGATATTGGTTTCCTTCCAAAAGATTCTGTACCTGTAGATGCCATACCTGATATTGGTGAAAACCAACAAATTGTATTTACCGATTGGACCGGTCGATCTCCACAGGATATTGAAGACCAAATTACTTATCCGTTAACCACTTCCTTATTGGGAATTCCAGGGGTGAAATCCATTAGAAGCACCTCCATGTTTGGGTTTTCAATTATCTATATCATTTTTGAAGAAGATGTAGAATTCTATTGGTCCCGAACTAGGGTTTTGGAAAAATTAAATTCGCTTCCTGCCAATGTATTGCCTCAGGGAGTCTCGCCTTCCATGGGTCCGGATGCAACCGGATTGGGGCAGGTATTTTGGTATACTCTGGAAGGTCGTGATCCGCAAGGAAATGTTACCGGTGGCTGGGATTTACATGAATTGCGCACCATACAGGATTTTTATGTAAAACTCGGATTAAGCGGCACTGCTGGCGTGGCAGAAGTTGCTTCCGTGGGTGGATTTGTCCAAGAATACCAAATTGA
>JBBKXS010000175.1:0-2929 GCA_037969605.1 Flavobacteriaceae bacterium | reverse complement strand
ATGATGTCGATTCAGATCAATTATCTTTTGAATTGGCTGCTAAAATCGGATTTAGAAATGCTGCTAAAGCTGCTAAAGCCGTAATCATGGAACCAATTATGAAAATTGAGGTCATCACTCCTGAAGAAAATATGGGTGATATAGTAGGAGATCTTAATCGTCGTAGAGGACAAGTAAGTGATATGGGTGATCGAGCAGGTTCAAAAACTGTAAAAGCAACTGTGCCACTATCTGAAATGTTTGGTTATGTAACGACATTAAGAACATTGTCATCAGGTCGTGCAACATCAACAATGGAATTTTCACACTATGCTGAAACACCTTCAAACATATCTGAAGAAGTGATTAAAGTAGCTAAAGGGGTTGAAGCTTAAATCTTAAGAAAATGAGTCAAAAAATCAGAATAAAATTAAAATCTTACGATCACAATTTAGTAGATAAATCTGCTGAAAAGATTGTAAAAACAGTTAAAAGTACAGGTGCTGTGGTAACGGGTCCAATTCCATTACCAACACACAAAAAGATTTTCACTGTATTGCGTTCACCGCACGTCAATAAAAAGGCAAGAGAACAATTCCAGTTATGCTCCTATAAGAGATTGTTGGATATTTATTCTTCGTCTTCTAAAACCATCGACGCTTTAATGAAACTTGAATTGCCAAGTGGTGTTGAGGTAGAGATAAAAGTGTAATGAACATTTAAGGAGCGATCCTTTTACATGTCCCGAGCTTTGTGCAAAGGAAAAACGGAAAAAATACAATTCAGGGTTGAAAGGTATTTTGACCCTAATTTTTTGAAATAAATAGTAACAATTAATAATTAATAAATATGTCTGGGTTAATAGGAAAAAAAATCGGTATGACCAGCATCTTTGATGAAAATGGAAAAAATGTTCCATGTACAGTCATAGAGGCAGGTCCATGTATCGTTACCCAAGTCAGAACCGAAGAGGTTGACGGGTATAGTGCCCTTCAACTTGGTTTCGATGACAAGACAGAAAAAAGTGCTACTAATGCTGAAATTGGTCACGCCAAAAAAGCAGGTACTTCTGTTAAAAGAAAAGTCGTAGAATTCCAAGGATTTGAAGGAGATTACAAATTAGGTGATGCCATCACTGTTGAGCACTTTATTGAAGGTGAATATGTTGATATTGCTGGCACATCAAAAGGGAAAGGTTTCCAAGGAGTTGTAAAACGTCATGGTTTTGCCGGCGTTGGACAAGCAACACATGGCCAGCATAACCGTTTAAGAGCGCCAGGTTCAGTAGGAGCTTCTTCTTATCCTTCAAGAATTTTTAAAGGAATGCGGATGGCAGGAAGAATGGGAGGCGAAAGAGTTAATGTTGAAAATTTAAGAGTATATAAAGTAATTCCAGAAAAGAACTTACTAGTTGTCAAAGGATGTGTTCCTGGACATAAAAACTCTTATGTAATTATTCAGAAATAATGAAGGTAGCAGTTATAGATATCAACGGAAAAGACACAGGTAGGAAAGCAGAGCTTTCTAAAGATGTGTTCGCAATTGAGCCTAATAACCATGCGGTTTATTTAGACGTTAAGCAATATCTTGCCAATCAACGTCAAGGGACGCATAAGGCTAAAGAAAGAGCTGAAATTACCGGAAGTACGCGTAAAATCAAAAAGCAAAAAGGCACGGGTACTGCAAGAGCAGGTAGTATCAAGTCTGGAGTTTTCAAAGGAGGAGGACGAATATTCGGTCCTCGACCAAGGAATTACAGTTTCAAGTTAAACAAAAACCTTAAGCGTTTAGCACGTAAATCAGCTTTGAGTATCAAGGCTAATGAAAATGCAATTGTTGTGTTGGAAGACTTTAATTTTGATGCGCCAAAAACCAAAAACTTTACGGCTATTTTAAAAGCACTGGACATACAGGATAAAAAATCTTTGTTTGTGTTGGGAGCTTCAAATAATAATGTATATTTGTCATCACGAAATTTTGAAGGTTCTGATGTTATAATCAATTCAGAATTAAGCACTTATAAAATTTTAAACGCAAATAAATTAGTCCTTTTGGAGAGTTCTTTAGAAGGAATCGAATCGAATTTAAGTAAATAGGAAAACCATGAGTATCTTAATTAAACCTATCATCACTGAAAAAGCAACCTCCAATAGCGAGTTGAACAATTGCTTTACGTTTCAGGTGAATACTAAGGCGAACAAGATAGAAATTAAACAAGCAGTTGAAGCTGCTTATGGTGTTTCTGTTGAAAATGTTCGTACAATGAATGTCCGTCCAGATAGAAGTACCAAGTTTACAAAAACTGGTATTCAACATGGTAAAACAAATGCTGTTAAAAAAGCAATTGTACAACTGGCGGAAGGTGAGACTATTGATTTATACAGTAACATGTAATTAGACAAAGATGTCAGTAAGAAAATTAAAACCAATCACATCAGCTCAGCGATTTAGAGTAGTAAATGGATTTGACGCCATCACTACTGATAAGCCGGAAAAGAGTTTACTCGTTCCGAACAAAAGATCTGGTGGTAGAAACAGTCAAGGAAAAATGACCATGCGCCATATTGGTGGAGGTCATAAAAGAAGGTATCGAATCATTGATTTTAAACGTCACAAAACAGGAATCCCTGCAGAAGTGAAGTCTATTGAATACGATCCGAACAGAACAGCTTTTATAGCATTATTGAATTATCAGGATGGTGAGAAAACTTATATTATTGCGCAAAACGGTTTACAGGTTGGGCAAAATATAGTCTCAGGTAAAGAAGGTATAGCTCCAGAAATTGGAAACGCAATGCCTTTAAGTCAAATTCCTTTAGGTACAATAATTTCTTGTATAGAGTTACGCCCTGGTCAAGGAGCTGTAATGGCGAGAAGTGCGGGAGCTTTTGCTCAATTAATGGCAAGAGACGGTAAATTTGCAACTGTAAAATTACCATCTGGCGAAACA
>JBBKXS010000174.1:0-5170 GCA_037969605.1 Flavobacteriaceae bacterium | reverse complement strand
AGCATGATCTAGTTTACCCATCCTTTTGAATTTATTAAAATATTATTTTCTTAGATACATTTTAGCGAAAAACTCTCTTCAACCACTGTTATGAGGCAAACATTGTCTTCAGTAAGTTTAATATTACTTTTTAATACAATCACACAAGATTCAATTTTATAAAAATTGATTCCAATAATTTATAATGTCTTTAAATTCCTGTGTATCTCTATACATTAAAAAATGTGGGTCATTTTGAAATGTCGTTGGGGTGAACAACTTACCTTCGGCAACTGCTTTTTGTAAATAATTAAATGTGTTTACTTTATCATTTAGAACAGCATAATACTGAGCCAGACCATAATCGACTTCTCCAAATTGAAATTTGGCCCTTAGGGTATTCAGGCTTTTTATCAATTGGTCAGCTTCTTCATTGCGTTCATTTTTATAGTTTATGATGGCCAGTTTTACATAAGGATCAATATTTTTGGGGTCGGAAGCATTTAATTTTTCTAGCAAGATTTGTGCTTTGTTATAGTCTTTAATATAATAATAGGCAGAAGCCACATTAACAGAATCATTCAAATGATTGGTGTTATCGATAACTTTATCAAAAAACAATTTTGCCCTATCAAATTCATTCGCCAATAAAAATTCATTGCCAATTATCATGTCAAGGTTCAGTAAGTCATTCTTGTCCATTGCAAGTTCCCATAATTTATACTGGTCATTAAGGGCATTATAATTTCTAGATCTAATATAAGCCATGACCAAAGGCCTCTTAAGATAACCGTCCTCAATAGTTTTGGTAATGGGCAAGATTTCGGCTATAACTTGATCATATTTTTTCAACTCAACATCGGCAAGTCCTTTAAGATAATATCGAAAGCCACATTGCAAACATTTTTCCAATACCACATCTTCCATGGGTATTTCTTTGTTGAAGATGTCATCGATATCTTGAGGCCGATTAACAAACTGCAAACCTATGGTCATTGTAGACATGTTGGTAGGGATATCTAAATAAGCAAATTCATATTCCTTTTTTTGGGCCTTATAGGCCTTATCGTTTTTCCCTTTCAATAGATTTTCCCATAATAAGAAAATATTTCGCAAGCGGTTGCTGAGTTTGGAATTTGGATTAATGGCTTTTATTAATGAATCTGCTGTATGAAATTCACCTTTATTGTAATAATAAGAAATTTTGTGAATCTTTGGTTCAAAAAAATTAGGATCAGCTTTAATAGCTTTGTTTAGAAAATTAAGATGAAGACTATCTTCGCCATACCGTTCCATTGCTATTAAATTATATTCCAAGGCCTCATATTTTGGTGGAGTCTCTTCAGCGAGATATAGTTTTTTTCCTTCCATACTCAGATAACTTAAAATGCGTTGCTTTAAAGCTTCAGCACAATCGATAGGTGAGGATGGATCACAAACAATGGTTTCAAAAGAAATAAGAGTTTTCGCCATTAAACCATCAAGGATCGAGCCTTGAAGCAATAATCGATTATTTTCTTTATAAAAATCACCTATTATCACCTTACTGGGTTTAAAATAGGTTTTAAGCAAATTTTCATTATTTACGACGGAAGCTTGTGATTTTATGATGCTCGTATAATCATTGACCACTTTAGGAGAAATGACTTGAGCCAGTTCATTTTCTGTAATTCCATGAATGATCCAATTTGCGGCAATTTCACCAACATAATCAAGATTTTTATCACCTGTATGATTTGTAAAAACCTGAACAGCTATTTTGTCATTTCCCTTAATTTCTTCCAGTTCAAAATTATTGGTCAAATTGGTATTGATGATCAATACAACAGAAAATGCAGAAATGACACTTACAGTCACTAAACTACTGAAATACATTTTTTGAAATTTACTTTTGTAAAATGTATTTAAATCGTCACCTGTCTGCTTGGTTTCCAGTTTTTTTAAATGAAATTTCCAGATATAGTATATATATATTGGAAATCCGATAAGTAAAACTATAATTAAATAGGTAACACTCTTTTCAGGAAAATTTAATGGCTCAGCAATTAAAGCCAATACTTGAAGAATGACCCAACTGGATACCACATAAATTGATAGCATCTTAAATACTTCCTTTTCATGGCATTCTTTAATAAAACCTTTTAGGTTCATTTTGTGGCAGTTATGTTGGTTGATTAAAAGTAAATGGTGTTATTTACTTGCTAAAGTTACATTTTTTCACTAATATAGTAAATAATTAACTTTAATAAAACTGTAAGATGGCTGGTAAAATTAAACCAAAAAGTAGTGAATCTATTAATCCTAAAAGTAGTGGGTCAATAAACCCCAAAGGTAGTGGGTCGATAAATCCAAAAGGCAGTGGATCAATAAACCCCAAAGGTAGTGGGTCGGTAAATCCAAAAGGTAGTGGATCGATAAATCCAAAAGGCAGTGGATCGATTAACCCAAAAAGCAGTGGGTCTATAAATCCTAAAAGCAGTGGGTCAATTAATCCTAAAAAGTAATCAATAAAAAAATTGATTTTTTCACAGATGATGACATCTGAAAACTATTCCAAATATCCAAATAGAATTTAACTACTTTTCAATGATAACCATCATGTTATTATTGAACCAACAGCCTATGTTTGATAAATTAAGAATTAAAAAAAACCCGATTCATTTGAATCGGGTTTTTTATTGAGTGTTTAATGGGAACCTACAAAACAACCACAGGCTTCTCGAGTAAAACTTTGACTTTCTTCGTGCCAAGGAAATGCAGCGTTATATTTATTATTTTCCCAATAGAATTTAGTGCGATTTTTAGGTTCATTGCCAATTTCATTCATGGTTTCCGTATCATATAAACGACCATTTACCATGGTATAGATAATACTTTCCGAATTTCTTATATCTTCCAAAGGGTTATTATCCATAACTATCAAATCGGCAAGTTTGCCAACTTTTAAAGACCCAATATCATGTCCGGCACCAATATAATTTGCGCCGTTAATAGTCGCAGCCTTTAAAGCTTCAAGATTGCTCATGCCACCTTGTTGAAGATTCCATAATTCCCAATGTGCACCAAGTCCCTGAAGCTGACCATGAGCTCCTAGATTTATTTTTACACCAGCGTCACTTAAGGCCTTACAAGTTTGGGAAACAAGGATATGGCCGTTTTGATATTCTTCTTCCGGAATCATAGTACGGTTTCTCGAACGTGAGTCAATAATCCCTCTTGGAGTGTATTTTAACAATTTTTTGTTTTCCCAAACATTGGTATTCTGATACCAATAAAATTCGCCATTAACCCCTCCATAATTTACAATAAGGGTAGGAGTATAGCCTACATTACTTTGCCCCCAAAGTTCTAGAACATCTTTATAAACAGGCGCTACAGGAATATTATGCTCAACGCCCGTGTGGCCATCAATAACCATGCTTATATTGTGGTAAAATGTCGAACCGCCTTCTGGAACTACAAAAATACCTTCTTCACGAGCAGCCTGCAATACTTGCTGACGCTGATCCCGTCTTGGTTGATTATAACTTTTTACTGAAAGTGCTCCGAAGGCTTTAGTGCGTCTAATGGAAGTACGAGCATCTTCCAAATTGTTAATTACCGCTTTAAAGTCACCTTCTGCACCATAAAGAATAAAACCAGTAGAATAGAGGCGAGGACCCACTAAACTCCCATTTTTAATCAATTCGGACAGTGTGAAAACAGTTTCTGAATTTGCTGAAGGATCATGGGCTGTGGTCACACCATAGGCTAAATTGGCATAAAATTGCCAATGTTTTTGGGTGGTCAATCCATATCGGAAACCACCAATATGGGCGTGGGCATCTACGATACCCGGCATAATGGTTTTACCTGTGATATCATAGACCTTTGCATTTGAAGGAATGGTTACATCTGAAGCATTGCCTATGGCTTCAATTCTATTTTCATTGATGACAATGGTACCATTGTCAATAATTTCATCGCCTTCCATGGTAATGATTCTAGCACCTTTAAAAGCAATACGTCCACCAGGTTTGTTGGTTTTTGCTTCTAGCTTGATCTTGATTCCACTTTCAACAAGTTTGGCATTTTGGGAAGCTTCAGCTGAAAAATATTCATTACCAAAAGTCCAGTGAAGTGTTTTACTATTCGCAGACCAATGGAGGTTACTACCAGCATCCTTAGACAATTGGGTTACTGGTACAAATTTTGTTTTATCGGTCATGTCCAGCGTTTGTCCCGATGTTGGCATGGGCGCAATATATACTTTATATAAATGCATAAATGCTAGCCATCTCCCGTCAGGGCTTGGTACCAATCTGTTACCATGTTCAGATTTAACCAATGTTCGTTTATCATAACCATTAACATCAATACTTACCAATTCTTTTGTTAATTCTCCAAAGAAAACACCTCCATTTTGATAAATGATTCGAGTATCATCAGCACTGTAAATAGGATAGTCACCGTCTTTAGTAATAAACTTAACTTTAGAGCCATCGGCATTCATTGTATAAAGGCCAGGGTCTTTATCAAATGTCCTACCTTGTTCATTGTTGCCTTCTTCTTTCACATAAACAATATGCTTCCCATCATGTGAATAGGATGGATTTCTATAGATTCCTTTTTGAGTTGAAAGTTTATTTGGACTTCCACCAGTCAAGGGTATTTTATATATAGCTCCTAGGTTTTCATCATTCCAGGTCACGTAAACAATTTCATTTCCACTTGGAGAAAAAGCTGGTTCAAACTCAAAATCGGTACTATTAGTTAATCGTTTTGGAGTTCCATTAGGTAATTTTTGAATCCATATATATCCCAAAGCATTAAAAACCAGAGTTTTTTCATCAGGAGAAGTCACGGCATTTCGAATAACCTTCGATTCAAAAGATTCAGGAGCGACAGGTGTGTCAAATTCTACTGCTTTAGCAATTTTCATTTTCGCGTTAACTTGAAAAGGAATGTTGGTAACTGCTGATGTTTTTGTATTGATTTTGTTGATTTTTCCACCAGACCAAATGACAATGTCTTCATTGTTGGGCATCCAGTTAAAATTGGTATACACACCAAAAACAGCCCAGGCTTCTTGTTGATCTTTATTGAGTTGATCATAAATTGGCCATTCTTCTCCAGTTTCCAAATCGTGCAAATACAAGACAGTTTTGGTACGGACACGTTTAATAAAGGCCAATTTTTTTCCATCTCTGGA
>JBBKXS010000173.1:0-5276 GCA_037969605.1 Flavobacteriaceae bacterium | reverse complement strand
TTTCAGAATTAAGGCGATATTCAAGAATTTCTACAGTTAACAATTCTGAAGGATTTAGATGCTCCAAATTAACTACAGATAAGGTGTCAAGATATTTCTGATTAAACATGAGATATTTGGACATATAGTCTTGAGTAAGATTCATCGCCAATTTATCATTATAATCATTTATTCCATTTTCAGTAGCTTCCAACGGATGAAGACTGTAATATTCTTGTGAGTATTGCTCAAGCATGGGTTTTAGATCAAATGCTTCTTTAGGAGATTCTGATGCCTTTTTACAGCTAATTAACGTAAAAACTAAACTGCTTAAAATTAATGCTCTTTTCATTTGTCTAAAATTGTTTGTAATGTTTTGATATGATTTTTTTTAATTATTTATATCAGAGGTTAAACGAAGTTCGACTTTTTAATTTAGAAAGTCAAGTTGCAGCTACTTCAATTTTTTAAACCTAAAATCGCAGGTTTTTGCGCCATTGGTAATGGTGCCGGTACGAATCAATTCCAATCCTGCTAAACCAGAAGTGACCTTGTCAACTTCACAAAGGATGGAGGCATATTTATAATAGTTGTGTTTTTTAAAAAGTTTGCAAATCCCACATTCCAAAATATCAATGCCATAACCAAAACCATAAGTTTGTTCTTTATCCTTAATAATATGGGTAATAAACCCTTGAGGGTTGTCATTCTGACTCACGCGTTTATGTAAAAATCGCAATCCTATGCGGGCCATTCCAGTATTGACCAATTTTGGGAGAAAGCGCTTCCAAAATACTTGAATCTTGTTTTTGGGCCTTACATAATCAGTTGCTATTTCAAGACAAATGGTCTTAATGGTCTCGTAGGTTTCTCCCTCTTTATCCAAGGTTTTGATGAGTGACAAAAAATAGGCACAAAAGTCCAAGCGCTTATCCAATGGATTTCTTGATGTAGATGCAAAACGAGTATCCACAGCTATGTTTTGATATTCCTTATTGATATCCGTCATAATATTGGTAAACCTATCTGGGAATTGGTTTTTAATCGTTTTTTTGAAATATCTTTTATAACTGGACATGTTGTTTTAAGCTATTTAAAACTAATGGGTGTCAATTCAATCCAAAAGGTTATGGATTTTAGCATATTGTAAAAGCATGATTGTTTTGGCATCTTTTATGTCTCCAGATGCAATCCCATGGTAGGCGTCTTCAAAATCCAATTCCAAAACTTCAATATCTTCTTGTTCGTTTTCAAGTCCTCCACCATCGTTAATTTTCATATCTTTTTGATACTCTGCAACAAAAAAATAGAGTATCTCAGTAACAGAGCCAGGTGACATATACGCTTCAAATAGTTTCCTCACATTATTAATTTGATATCCTGTTTCTTCTAAAGCTTCCTTACGAATACAATCCTCGGCGTTATCCTTATCGAGCAATCCTGCACAACATTCTATCATCATACCATCATTGTTACCATTAATGTAAGTTGGAAGTCGAAATTGACGGGTTAAAATTACTTTTTTGTCTTTTTTGTTGTAAAGTAGAATTACGGCACCATTACCACGGTCGTAGGCCTCCCGAATTTGAGTTTGCCAGATTCCATTTTTTTTAAGGTAATTGTAAGTGACTTTTTTAAGGGTGTACCAATTGTTGGATAAAATTTTGGTTTCTAAAATTTCTATAGTGTTGTTCATTCCAATTTGTATAAGGTGAAAGACTATTTTATTAGTTTTATTATGGTTTCTTTAGTTGTGGTTTTAAAAATAACAGCATCATTTGTGTCTTCTATGTTGACCTTGTTTTGGTCAACCTCATAACTTTTAAAATCGGTTTTTGGAATAATAATCTCCAAAATCCAGTTGGTATTTTGTTGTAGCACTTTTAATTCCGCATCACTATTAGAATGGTTATAAAAAATAGAAATGGTATTATCAGCAATCTCAACATTTTCCAAAGCAGCAGAGTTCCAAGTACTGGGCATTTGTGGTTGTATCGTGATCGTTTTTGTGGATGCCATAGGTTGGATTCCAAAAAACTGCTGTATGATTGGAATCGCATAGCCATAAATGGTCCATGCCTGGGTTATCATGCCATAATCTGGAGACACTTCGTACATACTTCCGGGAAAAGCATAACTAAAGCTTTTGGTCATCCGTTTTAAATAATCCAAGGCTTTATCTGGATGTCCGTAATTGTTTTCGGCTATAGCCAACACACTGGTTGGTAGGGTCATTACTGCACCTGTATACGAAAAAGATTTGCTGCCTTTAAAAGAGCCTTCATCTGTTCCAGCAGATTCATCTCGATCTATTCCTGTTACAAATACTCCAAATGGATTGATAAAGGTTTCAGCAGTTTTAAGGGCTTTTTCGGCTTTTTCTGGGTCAGCGATACCCATTTCCATAGGGGTATTGACCACCCAATTATGGTGCAATACAAATGGCTTTAGATCTTTTGATGGATGTGATAAAATTTGTTGTTTAGTTTGCTCTAACTCTTTAACTGCCCAAGGTTTGTTCAATGTATCCGCCCTAACTATGGCATCCTCAATCAATTTTAAGGCTTGGGCATCGGAACCTATAAAATCGGCATAAGAGTTAAAGTCTTCCGACCAAAATTCAGTATTGATTTTAGTTTTTAATTCCGCTGCTAAATGCGCATAGTGTTTAGAAAGATTATCTTTTCCCAATTCCAAAGCTATTTTCGACGCATCATCAAAGGCATGTTGGGTATAAACCGCAACGTCGATCATTTCGGAATCCATCCCATGGATTTCCATCATGCCGAAGCCATCTGGAAACAGATTCTGATTGGCATCGTTTTCCGTCATCAGCCATTCCAAGCCTTTTTCAATAGTAGGAAAGTAAGTTTTCAAAAAATTGAGGTCACCGTTCCATTTATAGATTTCCCAAATCAAGGATGCAAATTGTGGCGTTTCATTGATGTTTCCAGGATTAAAAACGGCGCCATTACTGGACATTTCATGAATAATTTTTCCATTGCCATTAACAGCATTGGACATACTATCCAATAATTTTATAGTGCTATAAACAGCTTCTTTTTGCCCAATTGCCATATAGCCTTTTAAGGCATATTCGCTATCCACACCAAACCACCAAGGATAATCGGGAATGCCAGCTGTAATGCCTGTACCAATTTCCGGAACAGTCCTGATCAACCAATCACAATTGTATTTTAACCATTCGAAGGCTTGTTGGATGTTTTTGTCTGGAATAGTAAGTTTTGATTTTTCGGCAAGCGCTTTGTAACGGGATTGTTTTTCAATGAAGTAGGTGTTAAGATTTGCTTTGATACCTTTAAAAGTTAAAAGCGCTGCCTCATTTGAAGTGTATGATCCGGAAATTACAACATTAATAACTTTTGTTTCTTTTCCAGCTAATAATATTGGATAGGTCAAAGCTCTAGCAATTCCATTTCCAGAATAATGATAAGGCTCTGTACTATTGGATTTGGAATTAATATCAGTTCCAAACACCACCGACCAAGGATTATTGGCATCGGTAATTTGCCAAACATCCAAATCAGGATTGTAAACGCCTTCATCTTTTCCATCAATCATTTGGGTGCGTTCACCCAGCCATGTCGGTCTTAAATCGGATTGACCTGTAAACTTGAATTTAAATTCTTGATGTTCATTGCTTGTATTCTCAATTAGGTATTGAACAACAATACCTTCTATGTTATCCGGGACAAACTGCCAACGTTCAATCATGAGGTTGTGGTCATTTAAATTGTAGGTGTGCCTATTAGTGGTTGGATAATTTGTAAAAGTATCTGCATTATTCAGTTTTTCAGTGGTGTTTTTCCAAAGGAGTTCTGCTTCAAAACCATCCATGAGTTTAATAGGATGGTTCCAAATGCCACCCATTTCACCTTTGATATGCCAGCCAAGTTCTGGAAAACTTCCATCTTGATGGCCTACTATATAAACACGATTTCCAGCAGTAACAAAGGGTGAATTTAAATAGTCGGCCTTACCCTCAATATGGGGACTATCTATACTTAACTGCTTAATATTAGGATTTTGGGCTTGCTTACAATTTGAACAACATAAAAGTATAAATAGTGCAATCTGTGGAAGCTGTTTCATAAGTTTGTTTTAAAAATGATACGTTACGAAGTTAGGTTATTTGGGTACTAAATTCAAATCCTATTAGGTTCCAATTACAGTACAATTAATTAACTAAAAACAATGAGCCAATAACTATTTAAATTTTGTAAATTTGCCTGCGTTTAACAACGCATCATGAGTTCGACTACAAAATACATATTTGTTACCGGAGGGGTAACATCCTCATTAGGAAAAGGGATTATTGCAGCTTCACTTGCAAAGTTACTTCAGGCCCAAGGATATAAAACCACCATTCAAAAATTAGACCCTTATATTAACGTAGATCCGGGAACACTAAACCCTTACGAACATGGAGAGTGTTATGTTACCGATGATGGTGCAGAAACCGATTTAGATTTAGGCCATTATGAGCGTTTTTTGAACGTACCAACCAGTCAATCGAACAATGTAACTACGGGTAGGATTTACCAAAGTGTGATTGAAAAAGAGCGACGTGGGGAGTTTTTGGGTAAAACGGTTCAGGTCATTCCACATATTACAGATGAAATAAAGGATCGCATCCAAATTTTAGGTAAATCAGGCGATTATGATATTGTCATTACCGAAATTGGAGGAACGGTTGGCGATATTGAGTCTTTGCCCTATATTGAGGCAGTGCGTCAAATGCGTTGGGATATGGGGGAACACAATGCTTTAGTTATACACTTAACCCTAATTCCTTTCTTATCGGCAGCCGGTGAGTTAAAGACCAAACCCACCCAGCATAGTGTTAAAACCCTGATGGAAAGTGGTGTTCAAGCCGATATCCTTGTTTGTAGAACGGAGCACGAACTTCCTGAAGATTTGCGAGGTAAATTGGCTTTGTTCTGTAATGTACGAGAAGAAGCAGTAATCCAAGCCATTGATGCATCTACAATTTATGATGTTCCTAATTTGATGTTGGAACAAGGTTTGGACAAGGTTGTGCTTAAAAAATTAAACTTGGAAAGTTCAACACCCAATTTAACACAATGGAATCAGTTTTTGGAGCGCCATAAAAATCCGAAAGGAGAGGTAACCATTGGTTTGATAGGTAAATATGTAGAACTACAGGATTCCTATAAATCTATTTTAGAATCTTTTATTCATGCTGGAGCAGAAAATGAAGTGAAAGTGAAGATAGAGTCCATACATTCAGAACATTTAAAAGAAAAAAACGTTGT
>JBBKXS010000172.1:0-7205 GCA_037969605.1 Flavobacteriaceae bacterium | reverse complement strand
ACGTAAAGGAGTCGCCAAATGCCGAATAGCCACCAGTTATAAAAGCGTCCAAGGTTGGCAAAGCTTTACTTTTTTCGTATTTAAGTAATAATTCTTTTGATGTTTTATCGTTTTCAGCTATTAGGTAATCTATCGTATTTTCAATATTATTATCGGCTTCCAAAAGACCTAATACAATATTCTGATCTGTTAAACTTTCTAAAGTATCAGACAATACGGTGAGGTTATTGATCTCCAATCCAAGCGTGATGTTTAGCATTTGATAAGCCAAATGTTTTAACCTTGTCGTATTTTTAAGAGAGCTTTCTACACCAGAAAGTGTAATTTGAAGTTGTTCAACACTCTCCTCTTCCTCAAAACCATTTTCGTAAATTTTTGTAAGATCACTAAGGTTTTTTTCAAGCACAGCATTGTTGCGTTCCAATATTGACACGCTTTCTTCGGCGAGCAATACATTCCCGTAGGCATTTATAACAGCTTTGCGTACTTCTAAATCGGTTTTTATTTTGGCATTATTTGAAATTTCCAAAAACACTTTGGCCGATTGTAACCCAACAAGATAAGAACCATCAAAAAGCTTTTGGCTTAATTTTGCCGTGGCGTTCATGTTTTGTCTGGTGCCAAAAGTAACTTCAGCAAACTCACCGGCGTTGCCTCCAAAAAATTCGGCAGGGATTAAAGAGACCTGTTGTTTTAAAAAGTTTTGATAATCAACAGATGCACTGATTTGTGGCAAACCAGTAGCGGTGGTTTCCCATTTTTGATGTTTCGCGGCTTCAATATCTCGAGCTGCATTTTTCGCTGTACGGTTATTTTCAAGCGCAAAGTCAATAGCTTCTTTTAAGCTAAAGTTGTTTGGTTGTTCCTGTGAGAATGTTCTAACAGAAGTAGTTAAGATCAATAATAATATAATTTTTTTAATCATTTTTTAGGATTGATTGTTAATGAATTTATCCAATATCTTTAGTCCCTTATCAGTGACTATGGCTCTGAGATGGTATTCCAAATAACTCTCCATTAAATAGTCCATGGTAAAAAGGGTTTGAGGGAAAATGGTTTCATCCTTAATTCCGGCCATTCCGTTGAAATACATTCTAGAAATAAAATCAACATTAATGTTAGATCTAAATAGGGCTGTGTCGACTCCATTTTGAATACTCTCTTTCACCGATTCATGCATTTTCTCGAACTGTTTAAAATGCAGGCGTTGATATATTTGAGGATAATATTTTTTCAATTGATATTGAGGCGAAGTTTTTTCGTTTTTTAGATACTGCATCACATACATTTTGATATCATACAACTCTTCAATGGGGTTTTTGGATTCTTCACAAATACAATCGATTCCTTGGCATATAGTTTCAAAAACGGTAAAGGTTACCGCTTCAACCAATTTGGTTTTATTTTCAAAATGCACATAAATGGTTTTTTTGGATATCCCCATTTCGTTGGCAATATCATCCATAGTTACGCTTTTAAAACCTAGGTTCAAAAACAGTTCGGCCGATTTAAAAATTATTTTTTCTCTCATGCGGGTGCAAATATATAACAGGAAACTTTAAAAACAAAAATAGTTTCCTAAGTTTTAATGTTTTTTTAACATTACATTAAAGTTGTTGTTTTAATCCTATCAATTACTTTATTTTTGTGTGATGCGAACCATTCAATTTTATCAAGAGGCTTTTGTAGATTATTTAAACAACTTTAAGAGAACTAAGGAACCTTATTCGTTATACAATCCCGTTAACTATATTTTGGATTTAGGCGGAAAGCGATTGCGTCCGGTTTTAACTTTAATGACTGCTGAGATTTTTGATTGTGATTACAAAAATGCTCTGGATGCAGCTTTAAGTATAGAGGTGTTTCACAATTTTTCTTTGATACATGACGATATAATGGATGACGCCCCTTTGCGCCGAGGCAAGGAAACGGTACATTTAAAATGGGATTTAAATACAGGAATTCTTTCTGGGGATGCCATGTTAATTATGGCCTACCAATTATTTGAAAATTATAATTCGGGAACATTTCAAAAATTGGCAAAACTGTTTAGTAAAACGGCCTTGGAAGTTTGCGAAGGGCAACAATATGATATAGATTTTGAAACTCAAGATGACGTGACCATTGAAGACTATTTAAAAATGATAGAATTTAAAACAGCAGCCCTAATTGGTGCGGCAATGAAAATGGGTGCTATTGTTGCTAATGCTTCAGAAAATGATCAAAATAGTATTTATGATTTTGGAAAAAATTTAGGGATTGCCTTTCAGTTACAAGATGATTATTTAGATGCTTTTGGGGATTCAACGGCGTTCGGAAAACAAATGGGCGGAGATATAATTGAAAACAAAAAGACGTTTTTGTATTTAAAAGCAGTTGAATTTTCCACTAAAGACAACAAACTTGAGCTGCAACATTTATTTAGTATTTCGCCAAATGACTTTTCTGATAAAATAAAAACTACCAAACAAATTTTTACGGTCAGTGGTGCAGCAGAAGCCACACAACAAGCGATTAAGAGCTATACCGATAAGGCTCTTGCTGTTCTGGAAAACATGACTATTGATACCGAAAAAAAAACAATATTAAGGCAATTTGGAGAACAGTTAATGAACCGAAACGTGTGATGCAACTTCCTAATACTTTTGAAAGTTTAATTAAAAAAGCCAATCAACTGAACCTGTACAAAAAGCTTATTGAGCAACTTAATAAAGACTTATTGTATGCCAATATTGATTTGATTTTTGATGAAGAGGTGCTACCAACAAGTTTGAAGTTTATACTTAAAGAAAATATATATTGTCTTCTTCAAGAAAAATTTTCGGATTACCTCAATTTGCTTTACATAATTGATGTTTCTGAACAAAAAGTTAGGGAATTGGATAGAAATGATACTTTAAGTTTATCAGAAGAAGTCACATTTTTGATTCTTCAAAGGGAATGGCAAAAAGTATGGTTTAAAAATCAATATTAGATTTTAATCAGCTAAAAATAAGCTTATAATTACGAATAAAAGAGCTTCACATTTTACTAAAAGTTGTATTTTTGGATAAATTTTGTTGAAGTGAGAATGTATCAATTAATGTAATGGATAAATATTCCTTTTTAAACACAGCACATACAGCATACTTTGCTGATTTATACGACCAATATTTACAAAACCCAGATTCAATAGAACCTAGTTGGAAAGCTTTTTTTCAGGGTTATGATTTTGGGACTGAAAGTTATGGATTGAATGGAGAAGTTGTAGAAGAAGTTTCATCCAAAATCCCAGATCAGGTCCATAAAGAGTTTCAGGTTATAAAACTTATTGATGGTTACAGAACAAGAGGTCATTTATTCACGAAAACAAATCCAGTTAGAGAACGCAGAAAATATGAGCCAACTTTAGATATTGAGAATTTTGGACTGACCGAACAAGATTTAGACACTGTTTTTAATGCTGGCGAAATTCTTGGAATTGGCACCCAGACATTAAGAGAAATAATAACACACCTTAAAGCAATTTATTGTGAATCTATAGGGATTGAATATATGTTTATTCGAAATCCAGTGGAAATACAATGGTGGCAAGACCAATTAAATAAAAATGATAACCGTCCAAATTACACACCAGAGACAAAAAAATATGTACTTTCAAAATTAAACCAAGCGGTTTCTTTTGAGCAATTTTTGCAGACAAAATATGTAGGGCAAAAACGGTTTTCTTTAGAAGGTGGAGAAACGCTAATCCCAGCTTTAGGTGCTATTGTCAGAATAGCTGCAGAGCAATACGATGTTGATGAGTTTGTCTTGGGAATGGCACATAGAGGACGGTTAAACACCTTGGTAAATATTTTTAGAAAGCCAATTCGGGAACTTTTTAATGAATTTGAAGGTAAAGACTATGATGAAGCCGATTTTGACGGTGACGTAAAATACCATTTAGGCTCGACCCTTAAAAAAACTTTAAAAAGCAATAAGGAAATCATAATGAATTTGGTGCCCAATCCGTCACATTTAGAAACTGTAGGTTCAGTTGCAGAAGGGATCGCCAGAGCAAAAATTGATGAGGAATATAATGGAGATTCTTCTAAAGTATTGCCAATAATAGTACATGGTGATGCAGCGGTTGCGGGACAAGGCGTTGTTTATGAACTTATTCAAATGAGTAAGCTAAAAGGATATTCAACCGGGGGAACAGTACATATTGTTGTAAATAACCAAATTGGTTTTACAACCAATTATTTAGATGCGCGCTCCAGCACATATTGTACAGATGTTGCAAAAGTGACTTTATCTCCGGTGTTACATGTTAATGCCGACGATGTAGAAGCCGTAACTCATGCTGTATTGATGGCTTTAGATTTTAGGATGAAGTTTAAACGCGATATCTTTATTGACTTATTGGGTTACCGTAAATATGGCCATAATGAAGGTGACGAACCTCGATTTACTCAACCGCTATTGTATGATGCAATAGCAAAACAACCCAATCCTCGTGATATTTATAATGCTAAACTAATAGAGGAAGGCGTTATTGATGAAAATTACACGGCAAATTTAATTGAAGTTTATAGAGCATTATTAGATAAAGAGTTTAAAAAATCTAAGCAAGATTCTGCGGCTAGAGTAAAACCATTTATGGATAATGTTTGGCACAGTTTTATGCAACAGGATTTAGATGGGCTTTTATTAAGCGTAGGAACTAAATACCCAAAAAGAAATTTAGAGAACATCGCCAAAGTTGTTTCAACGGTACCTGAAGGCGTGAAATTTTTAAGAAAGGCAGAAAAAATCCTGCGCGATAGATATTCAATGGTTTTTGAAACTAACAAAATGGATTGGAGCATGGCCGAAATTTTTGCATTCGGTAGCCTTTTAGAAGAAGGCTTTAATGTTCGAGTATCTGGTCAGGATGTTGAAAGAGGAACTTTTTCTCATCGTCATGCGATACTAAGGGATGAAATTTCTTCCAAGACATTTAACTTATTAAATACAAATCCGAAAAATAAAGGAGAAATGACCATTTACAATTCTTCTTTATCCGAATATGGTGTTTTGGGGTTTGACTATGGCTATGCTATGGCAGCTCCAAATACTTTAACCATTTGGGAAGCCCAATTTGGAGATTTTAGTAATGGTGCCCAAATTATTTTTGACCAATATATTTCAGCTGGCGAAGCTAAATGGAAACAACAAAATGGCATTGTCATTTTATTGCCTCACGGTTATGAAAGTCAAGGTTCCGAACATTCATCTGCTAGAATTGAACGGTATTTACAATTATGTGGTAACGATAATATGACCGTTGCTAATTGCACTACACCTGCAAATTTTTTCCATTTATTACGCCGTCAAATGAAACGGAATTTCAGGAAACCTTTAATTGTATTTACGCCTAAAAGTTTATTAAGACATCCATTGGCGGTTTCGTCCATCGAAGATTTTACTAATGGAGAATTCCAAGAGATTATAGATGACACAATAAATCCTGATAATGTTAAGCGCTTGGTATTTTGTTCAGGTAAATTTTATTACGATTTATTTGCGGAGCGCGAAAAGTTAAATAGAGACGATATCGCTTTAATTCGTGTAGAGCAATTATTCCCATTACATAATGATAAAATTGAAATTGTTATAAAAAGATATAAAAATGTAAAAGATTATATATGGGCTCAAGAAGAACCAAAAAATATGGGAGCTTGGAGTTACATGCTACAGCGTTTTGATTTGGTAAAAATGGCAGTTGCTTCAAGAGCTTATAGTTCAGTTCCAGCGCCTGGTTCCAGTACCCGAGATAAAAGAAGACAACGTGGTGTTATTGATGAGGTATTTGATTTCAATAATGCCAAGTAATAAAAGATTAAAAGTAAAACTAAAATAGAGAGACCATGATTTTAGAAATGAAAGTTCCTTCACCAGGAGAATCCATTAAGGAAGTTGAAATTGCTACTTGGTTAGTTGAGGATGGTGATTATGTTGAAAAGGATCAACCTATAGCTGAAGTTGATAGTGATAAAGCTACTTTGGAACTTCCCGCCGAAGCTAGTGGAACGATTACCTTAAAAGCTGAAGAAGGAGATGCCGTTGCTGTTGGAGCTGTGGTGTGTTTAATTGACACAAGTGCTGAAAAACCTGAAGGTACTGCTATAAAAGAAAAACCTGTGAAGTCTGAAAGCACGGTTTCTCAGCCTGTAGAACAAAAATCACAAACGGTAACCACTTATGCTACGGGAAGTACAAGTCCTGCTGCCAAAAAAATATTAGCCGAAAAAGGAATAGACGCTGCCCAAGTAAATGGCACCGGAATAGATGGTAGAATTACCAAAGAAGACGCCGTTAAAGTGGTGCCATCTATGGGTGTTGAGATTAATATTGAAGGTAGAGGAAGCAATAAATCTAAAATGTCTATGCTACGACGTAAAGTAGCAGAACGATTGGTTGAAGCAAAAAACACGACCGCCATGTTGACAACTTTTAATGAAGTTGACATGTCACCAATTTTTGATTTAAGAAGTAAATACAAAGACACCTTTAAAGCAAAACATGATGTTGGTCTTGGCTTTATGAGTTTCTTTACTTTAGCTGTTGTTCGCGCTTTAAAACTATATCCTACCGTCAATTCTATGATCGATGGTCAAGAAATGCTTAGTTATGATTTTTGCGATATAAGCATTGCGGTTTCAGGACCAAAAGGATTAATGGTCCCAGTTATACGGAATGCCGAAAAACTAACTTTTAAAGGAGTAGAAGCGGAAGTGAAGCGCTTGGCTTTAAGAGCCCGTGATGGCCAAATTACCGTTGATGAAATGACGGGAGGCACGTTTACTATTTCCAACGGCGGTGTATTTGGAAGTATGTTATCTACACCAATAATCAATCCGCCACAAAGCGGTATTTTGGGGATGCACAATATTGTTGAACGTCCTGTTGCTGTAAATGGTAAAGTAGAAATACGGCCCATAATGTATGTGGCATTGTCATATGACCATAGGATTATTGACGGTAAGGAATCGGTTGGATTTTTGGTCAGCGTCAAAGAAGCACTGGAGAATCCTGTTGAGCTGCTTATGAACAAAGATGTAAAAAAGGCTTTGGAGCTTTAGGTCTAAAAATTTAATTAATCAAAAAGCGTGACTTGAAGAGGTCACGCTTTTTTCAGATAACTAACTAACTAAAATAATTGCTACAATATCAAAGGTTATAACAAGTATAATTATACT
>JBBKXS010000171.1:0-3042 GCA_037969605.1 Flavobacteriaceae bacterium | reverse complement strand
CCTTTTAAAGAGTCAACTTCTAAACCGGTATCATCCGCAAAACAATCGTAACCAAATTTTGTTTTAATGTATTCTGCTTTTTGGATAGCGTTGCCTTCAATGGTAGGTTGTGATTCAGGAATGTCTTCAAAGCAACCAATATCTGCGAGGCTTAACAACTTTATATGTTTTGGTAATAAAGCTTGAACTTCTTTAAGTTTGTTAAGGTTGTTGGTTGCGAAAACGAGTTGCATGGCTTAAAATAATGGACGAACAAAAATACTACTAATTGATTTAAACCAAAAAATATCCTAACTTCGTTTAGTTGACTTAAAAATTATTCAATAAAAGTTCAAAATAATGATTTATAGAAGTTTAAAACTACTTTTAGCCCTCTTGTTATCCCTATGTAGTTTCGAAAATGCTTATGCCCAAGATTGGGCCAATTTGGAACGCTTTCAAGATGAAAATGCCCAATTGATGATGCCAGATTCTTCCCAACAACGTGTCGTCTTTATGGGTAACTCTATAACCGAAGGTTGGATAAACAGTCGACCTGAATTTTACGCTGGTAAACCCTATGTCAATCGCGGAATTAGTGGTCAAACAACCCCTCAAATGCTGCTGCGTTTTAGACAAGATGTGATTGATTTGAACCCATCAGCTGTAGTAATACTTGCAGGCATCAATGATATTGCGGGCAATACAGGGCCTTCAACTATTGAGAAAATTATGGACAATCTTATTTCTATGGCAGAATTAGCAACTGCCAATCATATAAAGGTCGTGTTATGTTCGGTACTTCCCGCAAAGGATTTTCCTTGGCGAGCAGGATTGGAACCCGCTGGAAAGGTGGTAAAACTTAATATGCTATTAAAATCCTATGCTGATGAACATCATTTGGTTTATGTGGATTATTTTTCAGCTATGGTTGATGATTCTAAAGGCTTAAAGGAAGATTTAGCTTATGATGGCGTACATCCCAACGCGTTGGGTTATTCTATAATGGAACCTCTCGTCGAAGAGGGCATTGCAAAAGCTTTAGAAAAGAAATGACATTTTTGAATATTTATATTATGTTTTATTTATCTTAACAGAATAAACCAACCATTTTGATTACCAAATTAGGAGATAAATTCACGCAAATATTTTTAAAATATATGCCCGACGCTTTTGTGTTTGCCATACTGTTAACTTTGGTAACTGCATTGGGGGCTTTTTTGTGGTTAGATGCAACACCTTTAAAAATAATTGAATCTTGGTATGATGGCTTTTTTGATCTACTATCCTTTGGGATGCAAATTGTGTTAATAGTTGTCACGGGTTTAGTATTGCATTGTCGCCACTTGTTAAAAGAGGAATCGATAACTTAACAAAATATATCAGTAAACCTAATCAAGTTTATTTTTTTGTGGTTATGATTGGGGCGATTTTATGTATGATTAGCTTTGGATGGATTGTTATTACTTGTGTTTTGGCTAGGGAATTGGCAATGCGGGTTAAAGGTATAAACTATCCATTTTTAATAGCTTGTGTATATTTTTCATCCGGAAGTTGGGTGACAGGAATGTCGAGCTCTATTCCATTGTTGCTAAATACGGAACAAAATTATTTAATTAATGCTGGGGTTTTATCTGATGTTATACCTACGTCTTTTACTTTAGGGTCTACTTTAAACATGGCAATGACATTCCTGTTTGTTATTGTTGCTCCAATTATATTGCTGTTTGTTAAACCTACAGCGGGAAGTAATAAAGAACTTAAGGAATTATTGGAGAATAAAACGATTACCAAAGAACAATCAATTAAGGAAGAAGCGTTGCTACTTAAGTTGCCTTTTAAAGCTTGGTCTGATACACTAAATAATAGTGTGTTATTGCAAATGATAATAGTCTCAATGGGTGCAGTTTATATAACCTTCCACTTTATTACTAAAGGATTGGATTTGAATTTCAACATTATGATTTTTATTTTTCTAATCATTGGATTGTTTTTGCATAAAACACCTATGCGCTACGTAGTTTCCATGAAGAGATCTAGCAGCAATATTTCAGGTATTGTATTCCAATATCCATTTTATGCAGGAATTATGGGCATTATGTTATATACTGGTTTAGGAGAAAATTTAGGCAAGACTTTAGCTTCTGTTGCGACTATAGACACCTACCCTTTTTATGCTTATCTCGCAGGTGGAATTGTGAATTTTGCTATCCCATCAGCTGGAGGAGAATTTGCTGTAATTGGACCAAGTATCATTGAAGCGGTTAAAAATATTGGCGCTGGTTTATCGAATCCAGAATTGAATGCCATGATTTCTAGAGCTTCTTTATCTATTGCGTATGGTGAAAGCTTAAGCAATATGTTACAGCCCTTTTATTTGCTATTGGTATTTCCTATAATGGGATTAGGAGTTAAGTTACAAGCTAGAGATGTTATGGGTTATTTAGTACTACCATTTATCATCTTTTTTATTATTCAAACTTTGATGGTCGTTTATATACCATTATAAAGTAGCAATTTTCTTATATTTAAGGAATTAAACCAACACGATGCAAGATTTTAAATCACCTCTAGAGGCTTTTCTGTATTGGGAAAAGCAAACACCAAACAACATTTTTTTGAGTCAACCTTTTAAAGGTGAAATCATTAATTATACATTTTATGAATCTGGAATTCAAGCTAGAAAAATAGCTTCAACACTAAAGGGTTTTGGTCTAAAAAAAGGAGACCATGTGGCCTTACTTTCAAAAAACTGTGCTCATTGGATAATGTCGGATTTAGCAATCATGATGGCAGGATGTGTTTCTATTCCTATTTATCCAACGCTTAATGATGTTTCCATTAAACAAATATTGGAGCATAGTGAATCCAAGGCCATTATTATTGGTAAACTTGATAACTTTGAATCCCAAAAACGTGGAATTCCAAATTTCCCAAAAATTAGTATTGGACTTTATGGAGTTCATGAAGGTGTACTTTGGGAAGATTTGCTAAAAAAACATAAGCCCCTAAAAGAGATTGGGCTTCCCAACGCTGAAGATCTACATACCATTATTTATACAT
>JBBKXS010000170.1:0-7233 GCA_037969605.1 Flavobacteriaceae bacterium | reverse complement strand
TAGTTTTTTATATTTGTTACGAGTCATAACCAATTCAATTTTAATTGAAGAACTAAATCCTGAAGCACAAATTGAAGCAATCAATAAAAATATGCATTTGGATGAATCAAAACTAAAAGACAAAAAATAATGCTATAAAAAGTTCATAAGACCGCTATAACTAACGTAAATTTTTAACAACAATTATTATGGAAACAGTAATCATCTTAGTATTTGTATTTGGCTATCTAGCAATTACAATTGAGCATAGTTTAAAAATTGATAAGCTGATTCCGGCTTTAGTCATGATGGCTATTTGTTGGGCGTTAATTTCGTTAGGTATAGATGGATTTTCCCAATGGTTTGATTCTGGAAATCATAGTTTGTTGGAAGGTTTTGGCGATTTTTCACATGAAGAGAAAAACCTTCTTATGGAAGAAACACTTTTACATCATTTAGGTAAAACCGCAGAGATCCTTGTATTTCTTCTTGGTGCCATGACTATTGTAGAAATCATAGATTATTTTGATGGATTTTCAACTATTCAGGGTTTTATTAAAACAAAAAGCAAAAAAAGAATTATATGGCTGTTTTCAATTTTAGCGTTTTTTCTTTCCGCAGTCATTGATAACCTTACAGCAACAATTGTATTAATTTCTATACTTCAAAAAATAGTAAAAGAAAGAGACATGAGACTTTGGTATGCTGGATTAATTATTGTTGCGGCGAATGCAGGAGGTGCATGGTCACCTATTGGAGACGTCACTACAACCATGCTATGGATAGGTAAAAAGGTATCAACAGACCATTTATTTGTGTATTTGTTCTTGCCTTCCTTAGTATGTATGGCTTTGCCAGCATTTATAGCCTCTTTTTTGCCAATTTTTAAAGGTAATTTGGAGATTGAAGAGCATGAGGAAGATAAGCCTAAAAGCAAATATAGTGCAACAATGCTTTATTTAGGTTTGGGAGCCATTGTCTTTGTGCCGATTTTTAAAGTCCTTACCCATTTACCACCTTATGTTGGGATGATGTTGTCTTTGGGAGTTGTGGCCATTTTTGCTGAAATTTACAGTAGTTCAAAATTTAGCATTTCCAATGTGGATCATGTGGAAAGCGATGCCCATGCTCATCATAGCCCTGTGCATCATTCGTTGTCTAAAATTGAATTGCCTAGTATTTTGTTTTTCCTTGGAATATTAATGGCTGTAGCAGCTTTGGAATCTTTGGGGATTTTATTCGATTTTGCTACTACATTACAAGACAAAATGCCTATGTTGGGTACAGAATTGCATCATGCTGGAGTATCTGATTTGGTTATTCTGTTGCTGGGTGTGGCCTCTGCTGTAATTGATAACGTACCACTTGTGGCTGCTAGTTTGGGAATGTTCTCTGAGCCTATGGATAACGAACTTTGGCATTTTGTAGCTTATTCAGCAGGAACTGGAGGCAGTATGCTCATTATAGGTTCAGCAGCTGGCGTTGTTGCCATGGGTATGGAAAAAATAAACTTTTTTTGGTATATTAAAAAAATTTCGTGGTTGGCATTAATTGGATTTCTGGCAGGAGCAGCCACATTTATGTTCACTAGAACTATATTTTAACAGATTATACTTTACTTATTAATTAGACGTTATTACAATACTTAAATAATTTTCAACATTTCAAATATGATGATATTAAATTATATACAAGATGGATCTGGGGCACTAACCGATGGAGAATCAGTGGAAAAAACCCTTTCAATTATTGAACTGATAGGCAGTGGAGGCTCGGCGGGAATGATAATCATAACGATATTATTTTTACTGATGATCGTCGCTATTTATATCTATTTTGAGCGATTGTTTGCTATAAAGGCAGCGGCTAAAGTAGATTCAAATTTTATGAATCAAATTAAGGATCACGTGAGCCACGGTAAGATTGATTCTGCACAAATACTTTGCGCCCAAGTAAACTCTCCTGTGTCGAGATTGATCAATAAAGGAATTACACGTATAGGAAAACCGCTAGCAGACATCAACACTGCTATTGAAAATGCTGGACGTTTGGAAGTTTATGGTCTAGAAAAAAATATAAGTGTTTTAGCTACGATTTCCGGAGTCGCGCCTATGATAGGATTTCTTGGTACCGTAATTGGAATGATTTTGTCCATATTTGAGATTGCTAATGCTGGGGGTCAAATCGATATTAAATTGTTGGCAGATGGATTGTATACGGCTATGACCACCACCGTTGGAGGTTTAATTGTAGGTATTATTGCTTACATGGCTTATAATCATTTGGTGGTGAAGACCGATAAAATTGTCTATCAAATGGAAGCAAATTCATTAGAGTTTTTGGATCACTTAAACGAGCCAATTTAATGAATATTAGAGGAAGAAATAAAGTTACGCCAGAGTTCAATATGGCGTCTATGACCGATATTGTGTTTTTGTTATTGATATTTTTTATGTTGGCATCAACTTTGGTAACAACTAATGCAATAGACATTCTTTTGCCAAAAGCAAGTGGAAAAACTGAAAACAAAAAATCGGTTTCTGTGAGCATTACAAAAGATTTAAGATATTATATTGACCAGAAGTTGGTTGGTGAAAGTGTTCTGGAACACGAATTGCTCACTGTTTTATCAAGTGAGGACAAACCGACAATAGTTTTAAGAGCTGAAAAATCTGTACCGGTTGATAATGTTGTAAAAGTGATGGATATTGCCAACCGAAATAAATTTAAAGTGATATTGGCAGTTAAGCCAAGCAGCGATTAATACATGAAATATTTTGAGACCATACACGAACGTAATTCTGCAAAGATTACGACCTTAATTGTTGTCATTGTCGTGTTGTTATTATTTATTGTAGGTCATTCATATATGGAACCACCGCTGGAATACGGTGTTGCTGTTAACTTTGGTACTTCAGAATTAGGTAGTGGAACTGTTCAACCTACTGAACCTATAAAATCAGAGCCTAAAAAAGTCGTTGAAGAACCTATTGTTGAAACATCCAAAAAAGAAACTTCAACCGCATCAAATACAAAAGCAGAAGATGTACTTACAGAGGAATCTGCTGAATCGATTGCAATAAAAAAACAAAAACAAGCTGAGGCAAAAGCTTTGGCTGATGCCGAACGCAAAGAACAATTGAGAAAAGAGGCCGAAGAGCGTAAACGACAAGATGAGGCTGATAAAAAGAAAAAATTGGATGCTTTAATTGGAGGTGTCAGTAAATCTGAAGGAACACAAACAGGAGGTGAAGGACCAGATAGTCAAGCAGGGGATAAAGGACAATTGGACGGCGATCCATATGCGCCTAGTTATTTTGGAGGCTCTGGACCTGGAAGAGGAGGAGTTGGTTATGGATTAAACGGTAGAGGGAGACCATCAAGGCAAATCTTTAAGCAAGACTGCAATGAATACGGCTTGGTAGTTGTTAAAATTGAAGTTGATAGGAGTGGAAATGTCATTAGTGCTGTACCAGGAGAGAGAGGTACCACAAACACAGATCCATGCTTGTTAGGACCTGCAAAAAAAATTGCATTGTCCCATAAATGGCCTGCCGATTCTAACGCCCCAGCAAGACAAATAGGTTTTGTGAGCATAAACTTTGATATCAGTCAATAACCATGACCTATCAGGAAACTGTCGACTGGATGTTCAAACAGTTGCCAATATTTCAAAACCAAGGTAAAATAGCTTATAAATCAGATTTGACCAATACCTTGTTATTGGCGAATCATCTTAACAATCCCCATCATCATTTTAAATCCATTCATGTGGCCGGTACTAATGGTAAAGGATCTACTAGTCACATGTTGGCATCCATTTTTCAAGAAGCAGGTTATAAGGTTGGATTATATACTTCACCCCATTTAAAAGATTTTAGGGAACGCATAAAAATAAATGGTAAAGTTGTAAACAAGCCATTCGTAATTGAGTTTATTAATAGAAATAAATCTTTTTTCGAAAACCATAATCTCTCTTTTTTTGAAATGACGGTTGGCATGGCCTTCGATTATTTTTCAAAACAAAAGGCGGATATTGCCATTATAGAAGTTGGACTTGGTGGGCGTTTAGATTCCACGAATATTATTACGCCTTTGGTATCAGTTATAACCAACATTGGTTTTGATCATATGCAGTTTTTGGGCAGTACTTTAGAAGACATAGCTTTTGAGAAGGCAGGAATTATTAAACCTAATGTTCCTGTTGTTATTGGAGAAACACAAAAAGAAACCAAACCAGTATTTATTGAAGTGGCTAAGAAGAACAATTCTGATATTAGTTTTGCAGATAGCGATGTCATTAAAACTTTTGATAGTGATTTAAAAGGAAGTTACCAATTTCAGAATATTAAGACAGTGATTCAAACCCTGAAAAAAATTCCAACGGGTAGTTTTAGAATATTCAATGGACATATTAAATCTGGTTTGCTAAATGTTATAAAAAACACAGGGTTGCGAGGACGTTGGGAATTACTTCAACATCATCCAAAAGTTATTTGTGATGTTGCTCATAACAGAGAAGGCCTAAATTATGTAATGAAACAATTAGGTGAAGAGATTTATGAAAATTTGCATATTATCTTTGGAGTCGTTAATGATAAGGATTTGAATTCCATTTTGCCCGTGATGCCAAAACAAGCCACTTATTATTTTTGTAGACCTAATATTGAAAGAGGTTTAGATGCCAAAATTTTAAAACAGATTTTTAGTGATTACGGGTTTGTTGGAAACTCCTTTCCAAGTGTAAATCAAGCACTCATAAATGCTAAAAAAAATGCCCAAAGTAATGATTTAATTTATGTTGGCGGAAGCACATTTGTGGTGGCTGAAATAATTTAATTTTTTCGAAAAAACTTTTGCCATATTAAAAACTAGACTATATTTGCAGTCCTATTTAATAGGGCGATTAGCTCAGCTGGTTCAGAGCACCTCGTTTACACCGAGGGGGTCGGGGGTTCGAACCCCTCATCGCCCACAAAAGTTCATACAAAGTATGGGCTTTTTTTAATTAAAAGGGTCATTAACTCAGTTGGTTCAGAGTGTCACGTCGACAACGTGGAAGTCACTGGTTCGAATCCAGTATGACCCACATCAATAAAAAATCTGTACGATGTACAGATTTTTTTATTTCTATAAAAGGATAAAGCTTGCTTTAGTGCTTTTATAAGTAATCCAACACACGTTCCAAAGCCATGCCTCTGGAACCTTTAATAAGTATATATGCTTGATTTAATTTAGTAGTTTTTAAATTGGACTTCAAATCCTCAAAAGTTTTAAAGGTTTTGATAAATGGCTTTTTCACCTTTGTTTTATAGAAATTACTTCCAATTAAATTTACATCTGCAATAAGATATTCTTCGATATAATTTACAATGTTTTGATGTTCCATAGAAGCCTCTTTGCCAAGTTCGAACATATCGCCTAAAAACAATACTTTATTCAGGCTTTTTGATTGTTTGAAATTTTCGAGAGCCGCGATCATGCTTGTTGGATTCGCATTGTAGGCATCCATAAGTATGGCATTGGAGCCTTTGTTAATAATCTGTGACCTGTTATTACTTGGAATATAGTTTTCAATGGCAAGCTTAATGTTTTCTGGATTAATCTTAAAATATTCCCCAATGGCTATGGCAATGCTTATGTTGTTAAAATTATATGCTCCTGTTAAATGGCTATTAATGGTTATACCAGTATATTTTAAAGTTACAAATGGTTGCGAGTTATTGATAACAGTATCTGTTCCTTCAGAAGTGTTTTTGCCAAGTGTATAGGTCAATCCATATTTTCCAACCTGTTTTATTTGAACAGCATCGTTTTGATTAACAAAAATCATTTTTTTATGAGCTTTTAGGTGCTCATACAATTCAGATTTGCTCTTAATGACGCCTTCAATACTCCCAAAACCTTCCAAATGTGCTTTTCCAAAATTAGTAATCACACCATAATCCGGTAGAGCAATTTTACATAAAAACTCAATTTCTTTTGGGTGGTTTGCTCCCATTTCTACAATGCCAATTTCAGTGGCTTTTGTCATACTTAAAAGTGTTAATGGAACACCTATATGATTGTTTAAATTACCAATTGTTGCGGTAGTTTTAAATTGGGTTGATAACACAGAATTGATCAGTTCCTTTGTGGTGGTTTTGCCATTGCTTCCAGTAAGGGCAATAACTGGAACATTTAAGGTTTTACGATGTAATGTTGCAAGTTGTTGCAATATGCTTAAGACGTCTTCAACAAGGATATAATGACTATCATCCGCATATTTTTTTTCATCAATTACACAATATTTAGCTCCGTTTTCTAAAGCTGATTTTGCATAGGTGTTACCATTAAAATTTTCGCCCTTAAGTGCGAAAAACATACAATTTGGAGTGATTTTTCTAGAATCAGTACAAACCGATGTACACTCTAAAAAAAGGTTGTAGATAGCGTCAATAGTCATAAAATAAATGTAATAAAAAAGTCCCAACATAAAATGTCAGGACTATTTTATTTACTTAAAAAGCGTTATAATTAATTTTTGGTTTTATTTTTTTGTTTCGATTTGGATCCAACTCTTGACATTGCACATCTAAAACCAATATAGTCAGTTGCCATGTCTTGTGGAAAGAATCTACGTTGAGCTGGGTCTAGCCAATAGTCTCTATCTTTCCAGGAACCACCTTTGTAAACTCTTACTTCATCATTGATCAAAGATGTTCTATCATTGGATTTGTCATATTCTTTGATCAATCCAGTAGAATCTCGATCAATATTATGATTAGGGGAATTATACATCCTTCGTGTTTCCGCTTCTTTGCCTTTTACACTTTGATCTTCATCAAAATTGTCTCTAAAATAACGGGAGGACCTTTTATCACCATCTCTAAAGTTGATATTATCACTTTCATCAAAGTTAGTTCTTAAATAAGTCTCGTTGTCATCCACAGGAACTTGTAAAATTTCACCTGCTAAATTTCTAGCTACTAATTTGCCATTACTTAACGTGTCAAAAACCACAGATTCAGGAGTCACCACTTTTACTTGACCATTTTCGTCAATGGCATTTTTTGTATAAACATTACCTCTGTAGTAGTTGAAATCATTGAATTCGTCATCTACTATAGGTCTGTAAACGTCGGCAACCCATTCTGCCACGTTACCTGCCATATCATATAGACCATAATCATTTGGGTCGTACGACATTACTTTAGCAGTAATATCGGCTCCATCATCCGACCAACCGGCAATTCCGCCATAATCTCCTTTACC
>JBBKXS010000169.1:0-12909 GCA_037969605.1 Flavobacteriaceae bacterium | reverse complement strand
ATGTGTAACATTACTAAATGTTGTACCGATGTTTGTCCCGAACATATTAATATTACCGATAATGGAATTATTCCTTTAAAGGAACGCGTTATAGATAGATATTACGATCCGGTAACTATTTTAAAGCATAAAATATTTGGTAAAACCAAGAAGAAACTTCCGCCTTTAAACCCATAAGTTATACATCCAAAAATGGCTGTACATGATGATGATCATCCTGAGAAGGTTTAAGGTTAAATTCCTGAATGCGTCTTACACAGGCATTCCATCTTAAAACAGCATCTTGATTACCTTCAGGTTGAATCTTTTCGGCATCTTCGAAATATTTCATAGCAAGGCGGTAGTGTTCATAGGCAATATACTTAACACGAGGTGTGTTTCGCAACAAACTCGTCCTACCCAAACGCTCCTCAATAATACCGTGATAATACTTTTGTTCAAACTCACTGTTTAGTTGGGTACAAAGCTCTTTAGCATCAACAGAATAAGACGAGGTGTTTTCATTACCGAAGCGATCGGTAATAGCCAAAATTAAATATAGAAGAGCAAGTTGGTGGTTTGGTTTAACCATTAGAATATCTCGGCAAATACTTTCAGCTTGCCAAGGTTCATTGAGCAAACGATAATGTTTTGCTCGAATTAAAGCTTTGGGAATGGAACTTTTGGAAATTGGTTTGAGTTGTAGCATAATAAAAGTATTTAATGGACGACCGAATTTATCTAAAATATGAATGTACGAATTTATTGGTAGATATTAAAAACGGAGTTTCAATTATTTAAAACGTTTGATCCTGATGAGGATTAAACACATCATGCAATCTTGAGCGATTAAATCCATGGTTTTTCAATCTACTTAACTAATAAAATGGTATATTTATGCTCTATAACCAATTTATTTCTAACACTTTAAAACACTAAAAAATGAAAAACAAATTGTTTTGCCTTATTACTCTTGCCCTTTTAACATTGGTGGCCTGTAAACAACCCGCGGTTGTTGAAGAAGTTGAAGCTCCAGATTACGCGTTATTTGATAAAAATGTCGAAGTCGTACGGGCATTTATTAAAGCACATTGTAACGAAAATTTAAATGCTATTCAGACCATTTTATCTGATACAATTCAATGGAGTCCTGCAGCGTACAATGGCAACAAATGGCTCGGTAAAGCAGAATTTCTTGCTGCGCTTAAAGCTTACCACGACAATTATGAAAACATCCAATATAAAGAAGGATTAATACTTGGAGACTCCTTAGTAAATGGAATGTGGTCTGGTTCGGTTTTTCCAAAAGAAAACGCGAATAGTACTGGAACTAATGTTCGCATTTATGGGACTTGGACCGCTAAACATACCGCTTCTGGAAAAAATGTTGGAGTTAAATATTTCGCTCTTGGCAGTGTAAATAGCGATGGAAAAATTGTTAGCTATAGTGATTATTTTGATGTTAACGGACTTGCTGTTCAAATAGCTGCAGAATAATTTACAAACTAACACAAAATAATTTAACGAAATAAGGAATTACAATTGTAGTTCCTTATTTTTTTGTCAATATACCATGAAAAAATCCTTTAGGTTTGAGTAAATTTATAATAGAATTAGTCAAACAATATAAATGATAAAACTTAACGTTACCTCTGTTGACGATTATATTGCAACGTTTCCAAAAGACATTCAGGTACATTTGGTTAAAGTCCGAGGAACGATACTAGAAAAAGCACCTGAAGCTGCTGAAAATATTTCATATGGAATGCCTACATACAAAATCAATGGTAAGCCAATAGTCTATTTTGCAGCCCATAAAAACCATATCGGGTTTTATGCCACACCAACAGGGCATAGAGAATTCGTAGAAGAACTTTCAAAATACAAATCGGGAAAAGGTTCGGTTCAGTTTCCCATTGATCAACCCATTCCGTTTGACCTTATAGCTCGGATTGTTGAATTCAGGGTCAAAGAAAATAGCAGCAATGCTAAAAAGTGACTTAAAAAACTAGATTCATCAATTCAAAACCTTATGTATAACTTTTATGCTAAGCTTCAAAATTGGAGAGATCATTATAGTAGATTAAATAAATGCAGTACTTAAAAAAGTATAAAGGCGGACTTTATATTAATCCACCCTTACAATATTATTTGGTTTTATCTTCCACAATTTTATATCCACCAGTTTGTGCAAATACTGCATAAGTATCCCAATAGGAATCATCTTTTACAATTTTGCCGTCCTCAACAAAGATTACTGTAATCCCTATAACTTCATAGGGTTTACCATTACCCTTTAAACCAGCTATTTCGCCTGAAAAATTTCCAGAAACAGACCAATGGACCGATGCCATATTATCACAAAGGTCATAATGTTTTAAATTAAGTTTCATGCCTGGAAAAGCTACACCAACACTATTCAATTCTTTTGTTAATTCTTCATCGTTTGTACTTGTTCCACCTGGGCTTATTCTAACAAATTTATCAGCATATGCAGTATGGATTAGCGCTGGGTCTAGTTTTTCCCACAATGCGTCTACATTTTCCCATAGTGCATTAAATTGTGTATCGGTAAGTGTGTTGTCCATCTTGACAACTTCTGCAACTTTATCTTCATCTTCTTTTGGAGTTTGTTTACAGCTAATTAAAAGAATTAAACTTGTAGCCATAATAAAATACGGCATGTTTTTCATTAGTTTTTTCATGATTTTGAGTTGATTAATTGGTTAAAAGTTTTATAAGTTAATCAATTTTAACGAATTAACAACATTCCCCTTGAAATTGAGTTAAAAACTTTTCATTTCAAAACCTTATCCATAACTTTTTTATAGGCTTCAAAGTTGGAGAGATTATTATGGCTTCCACCTTCAATAATGTTAAGTGTTATGTTTTTATTTGGAATTGAACGGAACAGTTTTTTTGCAGATTCTATTGGGATCACCTTATCATTGGTACCGTGAAACATGGTAATAGAACACTTCACATTTTTAATAAATTTAAAAGAAGGCAATTCATAGAGTAAGAGTTGTTTCACCGGAATGATGGGAAACCGCCTTTTGGCCACATCCACCATACTGTAATATGGCGTCTCCAAAATCAATCTTTTTGGTTGGTGTTTTGAAGCTAAATATGTTGCTATACCAGTTCCGAGGGAACGTCCATAAATAGTAATTTCAGATTCGGCATAACGATCCTTTAAATAATCATAACAAAATTGGGCGTCATGATATAGGGCATCTTCACTTAGCTTTCCGGTGCTTTTTCCATAAGTTCGGTAATCCATTATCAAAACATCATAATCTTTTTCCACAAAATATTCAGCAACTGTTCCCCATCTGGATAAATCGCCTGCATTACCGTGAAAATAGAGTATCACTCCTTTTGGGTTTTCAGCTTTAAAATGCAGGGCATTGATGACAGTGTTTTCATCGGTTTTTAAGAACAATTCCTCAAAAGGATGATTAAAATGATACTCATAATCCTGAGCTAAAACTGTGGGCAAAAACAGTATTCTTTCCTGCAAAAAATAAAGTGATGTGGTTATCATAACATATAAGCCCAAAAGAATGAATAGTATTCGTTTAAGTCTTGGTTTTGCTTTTCTTTGATGAATGAATGACATTAATACTGGAGGTTTTTAAATCTAAGGTTTTGGGTTTACTATTAAGTATGTCGTCCAACATGCTATGGTACGATTCAAAATTATTTAGGTTTTTAT
Source organism: Flavobacteriaceae bacterium (assembly GCA_037969605.1). Classification (GTDB taxonomy): domain Bacteria; phylum Bacteroidota; class Bacteroidia; order Flavobacteriales; family Flavobacteriaceae; genus Geojedonia. The sequence goes on along the minus strand of JBBKXS010000169.1, from coordinate 9,212 downwards.
GTCCACCACCAATAACTGTGTAGAGTTTAGTGAGTTTAGGATTCACTTTGGATAGTTTGACACTGGTTTTATAGGGTATCAATTTATCATTGGTGCCGTGAATGATATGAATTGGACATTGGACATATTTTAACCATTTATAAGTTGGCAAAGGGTATTTCATTAAAACAGACAAGGGCATAAAGGGCATATATCGTCTCGTAACTTTGGTCAGACTATAATATGGAGCATCAAGCACAAGCATTCTAGGATTGTTCATAGATGCTAATTTGGTTGCAAATCCCGAACCCAATGAACGACCATACAAAATGATATATTTTTCGTCAACTAGTTCCTTTAGTTTATTATAAACCAACTGCAAATCACGCTTGATGGCTTTTTGTGACCGTCGTCCCGTACTTTTTCCAAAACCTCTGTAATCCACCATAAACACATTAAAATTGTGTCGGGTAAAATCCACGGCAAATTTGCCCCAGCCCTTGATGCTTTTGGAATTTCCCTTGAGATACAACACCACACCTCGAGGAGTTTCCTTCGATTTAAAAAGCACACCATTTATGGTAGCTCCGTCTCGCGTTTCCATAAAATACTCTTCAGTTTCTTGATTTTCGTAATAGAATTCAAAATCCTTAGGAAGTTTTTCAGGTTTGAACAGCATATAATCCTGTAAATAATATAGGGCAATACTAATGGCAACATAAATGATTACAACTGTAAAAATAAAGGAAAGCCAATACGCCATAAAGAAGGAATTATGAGATACAAGATATAAAAAAAGGCCTTAGAATTCAACTAAAGCCTTTTCATTTATAGTTTATCGCACTATTGAAGTCCTAACACCTCTACACCTTGTTCAAATATGACATCAACAGGAATATTGGCATCGCTTAAACGGTCCAAATCTGCTTGTAATTCAGTAGAAATAATTCCTTTATCAGCTACTAATTTTGCCACGCCGTCATAATCGCCATTGCCTTGAAGCGTTAAAATAAGCTTTGATAATGCCTCCATAGCCACTTGCATCTTATCAAAATTAACTTTGTAAGTGCCATCCGAATTTCTGGTAAATGCTCCTTTTTCCTTAAAGAAATTAAAACGTATCATATTAGCTTTTCCATGTGCAGAAGATGCTCCGAAACGTACCGAACGGAAAATACCAGCCATAAACGTAACCATATTGTCTTTAAAATCATCGGTCAATTCTCCTTTGGCATTCAATTGTTGGATCATATAAAGGCCAAGAATATCAGCTTTTCCTTCTTCCAAAGCACTGGAATGTTCTTTCAGTGCATCCCTAACCGTACCTTTACCATTAATGGTGTTTTTGATCCCCAAACCATGAGCCACTTCATGAAACATGGTATTTGCGAAAAAGGCATCAAAAGTAATATGCTTACGTTGACTTGGTTCTATTAAAACTCCTGATATCGGTACCATAATTTTATCAAATTTTGCTCGCATGGCATTTTTAAGCTGAAGCCTACGAGTTCCTTTTTGCAATTGCACTTGCTCGTCATTAGGCAAATTAATGGCTATAGTTTTACTGCCAGCATTGCAATCACCTGCATAGTACACCACATCATAAGCATTCAAATCACTATCGGTTCCAGGCGTTTCCATTTTATAAGCTTCATCTACAGGTATTCCCTTTTGGAGCTCTGGCAAATAACTAGTAAATTTTGCCAATCGTGAACTCCATTCCTGATCTTTGATTAACACATAGGCTTCGTGAGCCGCTTTATGTCCAAACAGATGATCTTCATAGGTTTCAATGGGACCGATGACAATATCAATGGTGTTGGTTTTCATATCCATCCAAGCCAGATCACTAGGTTGGTAATTGTCATCCAACAATGCAGAAGCTCTCAATTCCAAATACTTTTGAAGTCCTTTATCTTCTGCCAATTTTGCAGCTTCTAATAATAAAGACGAGACCTCCTTGACTTCTTTTTCGAATTGTTTGTGATATGGCACTGAATACAAATTCCCATTGTCGTCCCTCCGAATAAAATTGTATATACTGGATTTGTCCTCAATTTCAGCGGCATCAAACTCTGCTTTGGTCATGTCTGTTGGATAAAAGTTTGCTCCTGCCGGCTTCGCTCCAATACCTTCAACAAATGGATTATTACCATCCAATCGATCCCAAGGGCCATAATTGATTCTGGCAAATGTTTTGGCAGCATCGACCGTAATGGAATTTAATAATTCAGTTTTATCACCGTAAGCTTCATACCAAAATAAATCGTTCATTTTATCAGCCGCTTTGATAAGAATTGGAATCATTTTACGCTCATTATCTCTAAGCTTGCTCAAGTCTGCAGTCAATTTCACCGACACATATTGGTTCAATTTATTTAGCATTTCAATTTGGGTGGTTTCTGAATTAGAAATGTCTTCCTTTTTTACTTCTTTACAAGAAGACACTAGCATTACAAGTAGCAGTACAATTATTGTGTTTTTCATAAATATTTTTAAGTTAAATTGTTATCACAAAGATACTCTTTTTAAAAAAGCTCAAAATGTTAATTCATAGTTAAAAGCTAATCCGCAATTAAACTTTTTTAAATGTTTGAAGTCCTATAGGCAAAACAATTAAAAAAAATAACAATTATGAAAAAAGCACTTATCATTTTATTGGCCATTTCAGCACTTCAAGTTACGGCCCAAGAAAAAAAGAAAGAATTACATAAAGAAGGTCAAGGTCATAGAATGGAAGCCATGAAGGATTTAACTCCTGAAGAAACGGCAACATTACGGACAAAGAAAATGACCCTACATTTAGACCTTAATGCAGAACAACAAAACAAAATTCAAGCTTTAAATCTTGAAGAGGCTAAATTAAGGAAGAGCAAAATGGAAGAACACAGGGCAATGAAAGATAGCGATGAAAAGAAAACTATCACTAAAGAAGATAAATTAAAAATGATGAACGCTAGACTTGACCATCAAATTGCCATGAAGCAAAAAATGAAAAGTATTCTAAATGCAGAACAATACGCAAAATGGGAAACCTCCCAAGGCAAAATGGAACAAAGAGGACATGGCAAAAAGAAAATGATGAAACAAAAAATGTCTGAAGAAAAAGACAAACAATAATTTGATTGATTAGTTAGTTGGTTAGTTAGTTAGTTTAAATGGAAAAGCATTGATTTAAAAGTCAATGCTTTTTTTATGCTATAAATGCTTTGCAACTCTATCTACCGCAGCAATTGTGTCATCTAAATCTTGATAGGTCAAGGCATTGCAAATAAACCAAGTTTCAAACGCACTTGGTGCAATATAAATGCCTTCATCTAACATCCCATGGAAAAACGCTTTAAAGGTTGCATTGTTTCCTTTGGCTGAACTTTCAAAATCCACAACCTCATCTTCTGCAAAATGAATGGAAATCATAGAACCTACCCTATTGATGGTATGTTTAATGTTATGCCCGTTTAAAACCTTAGAAATGCCCTTGTGCAGATATTCCGTCTTTTTTGCTAAGCGGGTAAAGATCATTGTATCTTTATTAAGTTCGGACAACATCGCCAAACCAGCAGCCATTGCCAAAGGATTCCCGCTCAGTGTCCCAGCTTGGTAGACTGGACCTAAAGGCGACAAGTAATCCATAAGCTCATGTCGTGCTGCAAAAGCACCTACAGGCAAACCTCCTCCTATGACTTTTCCAAAGCAAACTATATCGGCATCTACTTTATAAAGCTCTTGGGCACCGCCTTGCGCGAGCCTAAAACCAGTCATAACTTCATCAAAAATCAGTAAAATATCATTTGCAGAACAAAGCGCTCTTAAACTTTGTAAAAATCCTTCCTTAGGCGGAATGCAGCCCATATTTCCTGCAACAGGTTCAATAATGACACAGGCGATTTCACCTTTATTGGCCCCTATAAGTTGTTTGACACTTTCAATATCATTAAACTTTGCTAGCAATGTATCTTTTGCTGTGCCTTGGGTTACTCCTGGACTATTAGGCGTTCCAAAGGTTATGGCCCCACTTCCTGCTTGAATTAAAAACGCATCACTATGGCCATGATAGCAACCTGAAAATTTTATAATTTTGTCCTTTTTGGTGAAGCCTCTAGCCAATCGTACGGCACTCATGCACGCTTCAGTACCTGAATTCACAAAGCGGATTTTATCAATATTTGGCACCATGGATACGGCCAATTCAGCAATTTTGGTTTCAATTTCAGTTGGCATTCCAAACGAGGTTCCCAGTTTTGCTTTCTCAATAACAGCTTTTACAACGGGTTCATGTGCATGACCAAGAATCATTGGTCCCCAAGAGTTGATATAATCTATAAACCGATTTCCATCTTCATCATAAACATAAGCTCCCTTGGCCGATTTGGCAAAAATCGGCGTGCCTCCAACACTTTTAAATGCCCTTACAGGAGAATTTACACCTCCCGGAATAACCTGTTCTGCTTCTGAAAATAAGATACTACTGCGTTGATATCGCATAATTAATTTGATTTTATAATAAGGATTTGACCAATCTTTAAATCGTTGTTGGCCATTTGATTAAGTTTTTGAATAGTTTCCACAGGAACATCATAGCGTTTGGACAAGGAATATAATGTATCTCCTTTAATGACTTCGTGGGTCAAGACCTCAGCTTTGGTTTCATAGACTTTGGCAGGTCGTTCCAACACCATTTCGTCATATTTATAAAGCTGAAAACGTTCTATTAAGCTTATAAGTTTTTCAGGATATTTCCGGTCTGTAGCATAACCCGCTGACCTCAACCCTTTTGCCCATGCCCGATAGTCGTCTTCATCCAATTTGAACAATCCCGCATATCGACTCCTGCCAGTTAAAAACGCCGAATGGTCTTCAAACGATTGTTCTGCACGTTCATATTTTCTAAAGCATTCTTGCGAAGCATCATCGTCATGATAAATTTTATCGCCAGTCCATTCATGACATTTAATCCCGAAATGGTTATTGGCTTCAACCGCCAAACGCCCTCTTGCAGAACCCGATTCTAAAATACCTTGTGCCAATGTAATACTAGCCGGAATTTTGTATTTGCGCATTTCTTCCATTGCAATAGCACTAAAATTTGCAATATAGGCTTCCGTTACATTTTCATACCTAGTTATCGGCACATCAATGGGTACTTCATCAATCTCGAATGCATTGGCCGGTTCCTTTTCTATCAAAACTTGTTCTGTTTTAGGTCTTTCAGGTTTCTTTTTAGTAATAATTTTCTTTTTGGAACCACAATTGAAAACTACTAGACTTAATACGATAATTATAAATATTCTTTTCATTTATTTTATTGGATTATGGGCAACCCTATAGCTTTTAATTTCATATTCATTCCTTCTATCCCCTGCAAACCTCCTGTATGTATGGCCAATAATTTTGATTCTTTTGGAAAATATCCTTTCCGGATGAGATCAAAAATTCCAAACATCATTTTTCCAGTATAAATTGGGTCTAATGGAATATGATATACACTTTTAAATTCATTTATAAAACTGATTAACACTTCATTTATTTTGGCATAACCACCAAAATGATAGTCGGTAATTAGTTCCCAGTTTTTTTTATGGGCAAATTTACCAATATCTTCTTTTAATAAGTCGCCTTTTAATGCAGGAAATCCTAAAATTTGTTGACTGGGTTTTGAACAATTGATCAATCCGGAAATCGTACCGCCTGTTCCAATAGCACAGCAGATATAATCAAAATCGGTATCAGAGTCCGTCAATATTTCTTCACAACCTTTAACGGCAAGGTCATTTGTACCCCCTTCGGGTATGGAGTAAAAGTTTCCAAATTCTGCTTTGAGCTCTTCTTTAAATACTTCAGACGTATTTTCTCGATAAACTTCCCGAGACACAAATTTAAACTGCATACCACAGTGTTGGGCAAACCTAAGCGTTGGGTTTGTTTCAATTTTATCCCGTAATTCTTCACCCCTAACCACACCAATAGTTTTAAAACCAAATTCCTTGCCTGCAGAAGCCACAGCGGCGATATGATTTGAAAATGCACCACCAAAGGTCAACAAGGTTTTGAAACTTAAATTTTTGGCTTCCTTTAAATTGTATTTTAGTTTTCTGTATTTATTGCCAGAAATCACGGGATGAATTTGGTCTTCTCTTTTTATATAAAGCCGAACATTAAATTTAGGATCTAAATATATAAGTTGATTTACCGAAAGTTCTGGCTTAAAATTCATAACCGCGAAGATACTTCAAAATTGCCGAAATGATCCCTGTTTTAAATGCGTTGGGTTTTTCTAATTTGCCTTATCTTTGTTATATATGAAGGATTTTGTCCCCATTGAAGAAGGCGATTATTACCTCACACCCGAAGGCTACAAATGTTTTACCGAACAATATCACTTAAAACGTGGGTATTGTTGTGAAAGTAATTGCAGACATTGTCCTTATGGCTTTAACAAAAAAAAGTAATGCAAGTAGTGAAATTGACATTTCAAGATCAGGTTTTAGAAGGAATTCCAAGTGTTTTGCCTAAACCAAAACCTTATGACCCTTCCCTAAACCACGCTCCAAAACGTAAAGACATATTATCTGTTGAAGAAAAAAAATTGGCCTTGCGGAATGCCTTGCGCTATTTTGATAAAAAACACCACGCCGAATTACTGTCTGAATTTAAACACGAATTAGAGACTTACGGAAGGATATATATGTACCGTTTGCGTCCAGGTTACAAAATGTATGCCCGACCGATTGATGAGTATCCTGCAAAATCCAAACAGGCCGCTGCCATTATGTTGATGATTCAAAATAATTTGGATTATGCAGTGGCTCAACATCCCCACGAATTGATTACCTATGGTGGTAATGGAGCGGTGTTTCAAAATTGGGCACAGTACCGATTGACCATGAAATATCTTACCGAAATGAATGACGAACAAACCCTTGTCATGTATTCCGGTCACCCAATGGGTCTGTTCCCAAGTCACAAAGACGCTCCAAGAGCAGTGGTCACCAATGGGATGATGATCCCCAATTATTCCAAACCAGACGATTGGGAAAAATATAATGCCCTTGGTGTAACACAATACGGTCAAATGACGGCTGGAAGTTATATGTACATTGGCCCACAGGGTATTGTTCATGGCACAACCATTACCGTTTTAAATGCCTTTAGAAAAATAAAAAAATCACCAATAGGTCATCTTTTTGTAACGTCAGGATTAGGTGGCATGTCTGGTGCACAGCCAAAGGCAGGAACCATAGCAGGATGTATAACTGTGTGTGCGGAAGTCAATCCAAAAATCACAAAGATTCGTCATGAACAAGGTTGGATTGATGAAATCATTACCGATTTAGATGCATTGGTTACTCGAGTTACTAGGGCGAAAAAAGATAAAGAAATCGTTTCCATAGCTTTTATGGGAAATATTGTTGAAGTATGGGAAAAATTTGATGAAGCTAACATTCAAATTGAGTTAGGAAGCGATCAAACCTCACTTCATAATCCATGGGCTGGGGGTTATTATCCCGTAGGACTATCATTTGAAGAAGCCAATGAGATGATGGCCAACCATCCTGAAGTTTTTAAAGAAAAAGTACAGCAAACGCTTCGGCGTCATGCAGATGCCATAAATAAACATACAGCAAAAGGCACGTATTTCTTTGATTATGGTAATGCCTTTTTATTGGAGGCTTCACGGGCGGGAGCGGATATTATGTCTAAAAATGGCATCGATTTTAAATATCCAAGCTATGTACAGGATATTATGGGACCTATGTGTTTTGATTATGGTTTTGGTCCATTTCGTTGGGTCTGTACTTCTGGAAAACAAGAAGATTTAGCAAAAACCGATGACATTGCCTGTAAAGTTTTAGAAAACATTAAGACCAACTCACCAGAAGAAATCCAACAGCAAATGGCTGACAACATTCAATGGATCAAAGGTGCTCAAGAAAATAAATTGGTCGTTGGTTCCCAAGCAAGAATCTTGTATGCCGACGCTGAAGGACGGATGAAAATCGCCAAGGCTTTTAATGATGCCATTGACAAAGGTGAGATAGGATATGTGGTTTTGGGTCGCGATCATCATGATGTTTCCGGAACCGATTCGCCTTACCGAGAGACCAGCAATATTTATGATGGTTCCAAATTCACGGCCGATATGGCCATTCAAAATGTGATTGGGGATAGCTTTAGAGGCGCCACTTGGGTGAGTATCCACAACGGCGGTGGTGTAGGTTGGGGAGAAGTTATTAATGGTGGATTTGGTATGGTTCTTGATGGTACAAAAGACGCTGAAAGACGCTTAAAATCGATGCTATTTTGGGATGTTAACAACGGTATTACCAGACGAAGTTGGGCAAGAAATGAAGGAGCAGTTTTTGCCATTAAACGCGCCATGAAAGCAGAACCAAATCTAAAGGTAACACTCCCGAATACTGTTGATGATGATTTATTAAACTCGTTATAACCAATAATAAAAAATTGCAAAATGAAAAACATGTTTAAATTATTACCCGTAATACTACTCTTTTTAGTAGTAACATCATGTAGCTCTGTTAGGGTTGCATCCGATTATGATAAAAATGCAAATTTTAAGGATTTTAAAACCTTTGCGTTTTTTAAGACTGGAATTGATAAAGTTGAAATTAGCGACTTAGACAAACGTCGCATCTTAAGGGCCATTGAAGCAGAACTTTTAGCAAAAGGATTTACAAAATCTGAAAATCCTGATATGTTGGTCAGCATCTTTACAAAATCACGAGAAAAAGTGAATGTGTATAACAGTGGCTATGGCCCTTACGGATATGGTTGGGGTTGGAGCCCTTGGTATTGGAACAATTACAATACGGTTACACGCACAACCGAAGGCGTGCTTTATATAGACCTAATTGATGCCAAAAAGAAAGAATTGGTATGGCAAGGTCAAGGCACCGGTTATCTCGTACAAAATATGGAGAAAAAAGAAGAACGTATCAAGGAATTTGTAAACAAAATCATGGTGGAATATCCTCCTGGAATGGCCAAATAAAAAATTTTGTAACGAACATTTAAAGCATCAATGAACAAACATTGATGCTTTTTTAATTATAGTACATCGCTGTTTTAGTCTTCATTTCTAAAAACCTATCTTTGCCGACTTTTAAGACGATAATTATGATACTCGGGCAAAAAACCAGAACAAATTTTACACAAAACCCAAAAAATGATATCCTATCGGGATTAACAGTAGCTTTGGCATTAGTGCCAGAAGC
>JBBKXS010000168.1:0-7189 GCA_037969605.1 Flavobacteriaceae bacterium | reverse complement strand
CTATTAATTTAGAACTCATTTAATTGTAATTAGTTTTGCAAATATAGAGAAAAAATAAGTCCTTATCCTAAGTGATTGATTTGGAAAGTGGCCAAAAAATGAACCCAGAGTAATCAGCTCTGGGTTCTTTCATCAATCAAAAAACGAACAGTTATGTGTAACTGTTTGTAACGTTTATTTAGTCGTAAAAAACTTACTAAACTAAAAATATTTTATAAAATTGTTTTTTCTACTAAACTTGACCTCCAATATAGTAAAATAATCTCACTTTTAATAATTGAATCCAATCAAATATTGGTTAACAAACTATAGTGAAACTATCCCAAATAGGTTTTTAATATTTTACTTCTCGAAGTGTGCTTTAATCGTCTAATTGCTTTTTCTTTAATTTGACGCACACGTTCTCTTGTTAAATCAAATGTTTCTCCAATTTCTTCAAGCGTCATTGGATGTTGATTTCCTAATCCAAAGTATAATCGAATCACATCGGCTTCGCGAGGCGTTAATGTCTCTAGAGCTCTCTCAATTTCCGTTCGCAAAGATTCATGTAATAAATCTTTATCTGGGTTTGGAGATTCCCCACTTCGCAAAACATCATAGAGGTTAGAATCCTCACCTTCAACTAGAGGAGCATCCATACTTACGTGACGGCCAGAATTTTTCATGGATTCTTTTACGTCATTAATGGTCATGTCCAGTTCTTTTGCAATTTCTTCTGCACTTGGAGGACGCTCGTGACTTTGTTCCAAAAAGGCAAAAGTCTTGTTGATTTTGTTAATAGAACCAATTTTATTTAAAGGCAATCGTACAATACGTGATTGTTCAGCCAAAGCTTGAAGAATCGATTGTCGAATCCACCAAACGGCATATGAAATGAATTTGAAACCACGGGTTTCATCAAAACGTTGAGCAGCCTTAATAAGGCCCAAATTACCTTCGTTTATCAAATCTGGTAATGTTAATCCTTGATTTTGATATTGCTTAGCTACCGAAACAACAAAACGTAGATTAGCTTTGGTCAACTTTTCTAAAGCCAATTGATCTCCGGCCTTAATACGTTGCGCTAATTCTACTTCTTCGTCTGCGGTAATTAAATCAACTTTTCCAATTTCTTGAAGATATTTATCCAACGAAGCGGTTTCCCTATTGGTAACTTGTTTCGTAATTTTAAGTTGTCTCATCTAGATTTTTTGTTTTTCTGGTATAAAATTTTATACTACTATGTAGTTATACGTAATAAGGTCAAAAAATGTTACAAGACTTTAAAATAAAATTAAATTTTAATAAGTTTTTTATCGGAAAGATTAATTTCATCTAACATCTCATTTGTGAACTTATAGTGGCCACGAGTGGTTATTAGACGAAAACGATGGGATTTTAAGTTGCTCAATGTGTTTAAAAACAACCACTTTGATTTTAATAATTTAGGCTTTGAAGATTTTAAGCTTAATTCAAAATAGTGTTTTCTGCCTTCTTTTTCAGCTACGATATCTGGAGTTATATAAATATCACTACCTACTTTGGAGTAGGATTTAGGCGTTTCGTAGCCGTCAGTATCGGCTTTAATGTTTTCATAACCATGTTGTTTTAGGTAATTTAAGGAATCGATTAAAAACTCTGAATATTTTTCTCTGTCTGTATTAATCATAGCGGATAATGTAATGAAAAATATGCAGAAAACCAAGTTTGTTTGAATTTAGAATATTTTTTATATGAATTAATTATAAAAAGGTCATTTTATCATCCAAAGTTATTCGTTCCTTTACAATGGATATTTTTTGGTGAATTGTTTTAAAAAAAATGGTTCTGTCGCGTTCTCCCGAAGTTGCTAAAAGTTTTGAATTAGACATCTGTTTTTTTAAAAATTCATACAATATATCACAAGCATCCTGATGTTCAATTTTAAAATAGCTCAATACAGCAAATGGCGTAAAAAAAGCTTTTTGCAATGGAGTAACAATCATGACCGTATTGGTAAGATTTTGTGAGGGATTTTGGTAAAGACGGAAGAATTTTTCATTCTTAAGTTCATTTATGCTTTGTTGGATGGTTTCTTTTTCAATATTATTTACAACTTGTGGATATCATCACAAATCTTTAAGGCAATATCCTTTGAAACCAATCCAGCTTCAAAATAATAAAGCACCTGTTGCAAGGAGCCATTTATTGTGTATTCATTCCATAATTCTGTAATATTAATGTTCTTATAAATATTGCCGAGATCAATGGCACTTTGTATAAGTGAATCAGGTAAGGTTTTCATCCAGTCATCAAAAGAGATTTTACTTTTGGCCATTTCTACATTAAGATCTTTTAACCATACATACATTTTATATCTTGTCAAATACGAATCCTTTAAAGATCTAAAGAATGAAATATCCTTACCAGAAAATATAATCTCAGCATTTTTTAATTTGGCCAAAGGGCTGGCATTATTTAGAGCTTGCTTAAACCACAATTCCAAGTCTTTTTCATTGTTCGGATTTTGCGATATTTCAGTAAGGAAGGTATTGGTATTACCTACTTCATATATTTTGTTTAGCGATACATTATAATGCTTTGCCAAAATAATGCCTTCTTCAAAGGTTAAATTTGTTTTGTTGTTGATTCTTCTATAGGCTGCATCATAGCTAATGTCCAGAACCATTGCTATTTCATCAATAAATGACATAGAAGAGGTAGACTGTTTGCGAATAATATCTAAAAAATCACTTTGCATGTTTAATTAATATTTAAATCATAAAAAAGTCATCTTATCATCTATATCAATACGTTCTTTAATAATGGATATTTTTTGGTGAATTGTTTTAAAAAAAATGGTTCTGTCGCGTTCTCCCGAAGTGGCTAAAAGTTTTGAATTGGACATCTGTTTTTTCAAGAATTCATGCATCATGTCACAAGTATCTTTATGCTCAATTTTAAAATAGCTTAATACGGTAAATGGATAAAAAAATGCTTTTTGAAAAGGTGTGATAAGCATAACCGCATTAGTAAGGGTATGTAAATCATGTTTGTAAAGACGAAAGAATTTTTCATTTTCTAGGTCATTTATACTTTGCTGAATGGTTTCTTTTTCAATATTATTTACAACTTCGTGAATATCATCACAAATTCTTAAGGCAATATCCTTTGAAACCAGACCAGCTTCAAAATAATAGAGTACCTGCTGCAGTGTGCCATTTATGGTATTATCGTTCCATAATTCAATAATATTTATGTGCTTATATATGTCGCCTAGATCAATGGCGCTTTGTATAAGTGAATCAGGTATGGTTTTCATCCAATCGTCAAAGGAAATTTTGCTTTTGGCCATTTCTACGTTAAGGTCTTTTAACCAGACATACATTTTATATCGCGTTAAATAAGAATCTGTTAGAGATCTAAATAAGGAGATGTCCTTACCTGACCATATCATTTCTGCATCTTTTATTTTGGTCAAAGGAATGGCATTGTTGAGTGTTTGTTTAAACCAAAATTCCAAAGCTTGTTCATTATTTGGTTTTTGCGATATTTCAGTAAGAATGGTATCGGTATTACAAACCTCAAACAATTTGTTCAAAGAAATTTTATAATGTCTTGCCAATTTAACACCTTCTTCTAGAGTAAGATTGGTCTTCAAATTAATACGTCTATACGCCGCATCATAGCCAATATCTAATACCGAAGCAATTTCATCTACAAAGGAGGTGTTGTCATTTGATTTCGATTTTAAGTATGAAATAAACTGTTCTTGCATTTTTTGAAATATTACAAGTAGGAAAGGAGGTGATTTTGTGAAATTTAAGAAAAATAATTTGGATTTTTAGACAATTCCCTAAACACTTTATTAAATATTACAATTAATTTTATATCAATAATCAAAACCAGTATCAACTAAAGTTATTAATCATGAATGTAAAATCAAAAAAACGGTCTTCTTTTGTTCAGATTCTTTTAGATAAGTATATTTATTTTGTCGTGATTAACAAAACACACAAACAATCTGTAGTGAAACAGTTTGCGAAAGAAGAGATTGGTCAAGTCAATTTAAATCTAGCCTAATCCCATTTAATATTTTTTACTTCCATTAGTCGATAATCTCCTTAAATTCCAACTTGATATTTATTTTTTATTGTCATCCATTAATATAACCGAAATAATGCTTTCATTAAAATTTGGTATTTTTCGCTATCTTCGTTATATAATCAACATATATTAACATTTAACCAACTAAACTTTAGCCTGTTTTTACATCACTTACAAATAAAAGGGCTTTGTAACGGTTGAATTAACTTTTACCATGAGCTTTATTTCCGTTGTTAACTTTTTACTAATTGCAGGAGTTATACAAGGTTTTGGCTTTAATCTGGTCACTATTTTTGTAAGTAAGAAATTTGGTAAAGCTATTATTTTTTTAAATTTAGTGGTTCTTTTTCTTTCTTTGAACAACTTACAAAGATGGCTTATTGAAAATGGATTTTCTTCAGATGTATTTCTTTTGAAACAACTACTTATACCTTGGTATGTTTTTGTTTTACCCATGTTTTATGCCTTTACAGCACATTTCTTGAAAGTAGAAAACAAGGTTAATGATTTTGTTAAACCAACAATTATACTTTTTGTGTTAGAAGTCGTTATTCGACTTTGTTTAATTTCATATATCTATTATGACGTGCCTAATCAAGACGATACTTTAATAAAGAGCTATACAACTATAGAAGATATAATTAATCTTATTTATGGTGTTTTTTTATTTATTAATGCATGTTTAATCATTTTTAGAAAACACCATTTAATTGAATATATTTTGGCTTACGATGATTTAACTTGGCTTAAATGGTTTATTCGTGTAGGATTTGTTGCGGTATTTTTTTGGGTAATTGCAGTCATTATTAATAGTACTTCTGGCAGTGAAATGGCTTATTATCCATTGCGGTTAAGCACCTCAATATTATTGTATTGGATAGGTTATCAAGGGTTTTATAAATATAATGTGGTAGAAGATCGTATTCTCTTAAGAAGTTCAATTGAAGCCGATCGTGTATTGATAACTCCTAAAAACCAATTGCATTCAGAAAAACAAACGGATGATTTCTTTAATGAAAAACATCAAAATGAATTCAAAAAAATAAGAAATCATATCATAGAATCAAAACTATATTTAGACCCGCTATTAAGTATGGAACTTATTGTTGAGGATTTAAGGATGAGCAAAAGCCATTTCTCAAAACTTATTAATTCATATAGTAATTACAACTTTTCCGATTTTATCAATTCTTTACGTGTAGAACAGGCCAAGAAATTTTTGTCTGATGATGAATTCAGTCAATATACTATTGTTGCTATTGGGTTAGAGTGTGGTTTTAATTCAAAATCTACCTTTTATTCAGCCTTTAAAAAATTCACTTCAGAGACTCCAACTACTTACAGAGAGCAATTTTAATCCCTTTTCTGTCCGAAATTATCGTTGGACATCCTAATTTATCCAGTATAAATAATATTGGATACAAGATTTTTTATTCCAAAATACATTTGAACTATTAAGAAAACCAACTGCAAAAAGTAAAGCAGTTTTAAAACTTGTTAGTATGAAAACTTTTGAAAAAAAATCTAGCCCAATTATTCTGCTGTTTTGGTCCATACCTAGCTGTTCAGTGTTAAAAGCTTACAAGTTAAAGTCTGACTTGCTAGTAAAAGCGGCAAATGAATCCAGAGCGGTGGAGCTATTAACCAACGAGAAAAGAACTCTCAAACTAAAAAACATAGAAACGAATTCAGGACAATTCTTTGGATTAAAAAGTATTAAGGGGCAGGTCACCAAAATACTTTTAAACCTGAATGACATCAATATGGTAACTCTTCTTTAAACTCAAAGCCATGCTTATAGTCTTCATAATATATACGTATAAGAGGATTTTTAAAAATCCGTATTTTTTGGATACAATAAAAAGGTATGCATTTAAATTCAAGTATATCCTTCCTTTTTTATTGCTTTCCATGGCAAGTTTGGACAATACATCGCCAAAGGCCGAATTGATCGCATTCAATGTCATCAATAAAAATTCAAAAATAGGTTATATCAACATCGAAAAGCGGTTACAGGATGAATCTATAACCTATACTTTAAATTCAAATATCAATGCTAAATTACTTTTCAATTTTAATGCTGTTGCAGAGGAAAGATCAGTGTATAAAAAGGACACGCTCGTCTTTTCTTCCATTTATAGAAAATTGAATAACAAAGTTAATCGGAACCAGTCTTTAACCTTGGTTAACGGGAAATATATCTTAAGCCACAAGGACGACGAAGAATTACTGCCCATAGACTGGATTCGCAGAAATCTTGTAACGCTTTATTTTGAAGAGCCAATAGGCATCAGTATGGTGTTTTGTGACAACCAAAATCAAATGGTAAAAGTTAAACCTATGGGTGACGGGATCTATAAGGTTGAATTTTCAAAAGGTAAGTATAATGTTTTTCATTATAAAAATGGAAAATGTGTAAAAATAGAAGCTGTGAGCCCCATGTTTGATGTCACTTTAATTCCATCTTCATTATGAATACTTCAGTTATTATTTGGGTTTTGATCACCGTGAGCTTTACTACTTATTTTATAGTAAGCATGGTCTATAAAAAACTTGGGGTCCATAATTTGCAATCCGCATTATTGGCAACCAACGGGTTACGTCTTCTGAATTTAAAGCATGTATTGGGCATCATCCTCTTCGGAATCATTTTCTATACTATTTTACCGGAATTAAGATTTCTCATTGATGTTATAGAAATACCAAGATTGCATGTGTTTTTGCCATTTTTTGTAATCATATTTCTGAGTGCATATTTAGCAAATGGTTCGATAAAAGGGCAAGACTTAAAAACAGATGCAAGCGATTATAATTTGTCAAATGCTTGGGTCTATTTTATCATCAGGTTTGTGTTCTTATTCTGTTACGAATTCTTTTTTAGAGGTGTTTTGCTTTTTAAATTTTTAGAACATCACTCTCTTTTTATTTCCATAAGTTATTGCACGGTTTTATATATGCTTATTCACATTTTTGATTCCAAAAAGGAAATATTTGGCTCCTTACCTTTTGGAGTAATATTATGCCTTTTCGCCTATTATACCAACAGCGTATGGTATGTTTTTTTTATTCATATCGCTTTATCTGCTGCTTATGAAATCTCCATGTTTTATACTCTAACCTTAAA
>JBBKXS010000167.1:0-4993 GCA_037969605.1 Flavobacteriaceae bacterium | reverse complement strand
CCCGACGGATTAATTCTTGTTCTGAAAGCTGCATGCTAATTATTTATAAAATGTAAAATTACATTAATTTATAAAAATTAGCATACAACTTTTGAGTTTGATTTTTATTGGAACTTTAGAGTTGCTAAATAATGTTCTATTCTTCAGGTTTAAGGACCTCGCCTTTAATTTTTATGACTTTATTAGGCTCTGAAGCATTTGAAATCACCGTAATGGTTTTTGTGAATTTACCAATTCTGTTGGTTGCATATTTTACTTTTATTTCTCCAGTTGCTCCAGCTAAAACAGGCTCTTTTGAATAGGTTGGAACAGTGCAACCACATGAGGTTTTAACTTCTGTAATAACAACAGGATTAGATCCAGTGTTTGTAAATTTGAAAACCTTCACACCATCGGCATCTTGTGGTATGGTGCCATAATCGATTTCTTCCGCTTCAAAAGAAAGGACTCCTGCATTAGGATTTTGCATAACTGTTTGCGCATAATTGATTCCCTTTTCATTAGGTTTAGTGTCTTGTGCATAAATTGCACTACTGATAAATAGGCAAATGATAATCAAAGATTGAAATGCAATCCCTTTTGCTTGGTTCTTTAATGTGTTCAATACATAATTCATAATGTGCGTTTTTAAGATTAATAGAGTACAAACATCATAAAATTAAACATTTAAAACAAAAATTGAGGTTTGATTTGAGTACTAGTACCAAGGTTGAATTTATTAACTAATTGTTAAACAGCTTTTTAGCTTCATCTCTTGTTTGCACATTCAATTTTTTATAAACGTTGTTTACATGGGTTTTAACTGTGCTTAAGCTCACAAAAAGCGTTTCGGCTATATCTTTATTGCTTTTGTCTTCCAATAAAAGACTTAAGATGTTCTGTTCTTGTTTGGTGAGAGACGATTTTAAATCGGATTTTAGGTATCTTTTTTTCTTATACATTTTAACAAAGAGCCCAATATTTATCAAAATTGAAATTCCTAAAATGATACATAGAACATAAATAAGCCATTGATTTGTAGTTTCTTTATCTGCATGAATACTGTATTTATCAGAAGCAATTTCGTTTTGATATTGTTTAGTGTAAGGAGAATTTGGGTAATAACTTGTCAATCGGTTTAACAAATTATCATAATAATTGTTGGCTTTTAGATCTTCCAAATAATATTCATGAAAGCTATTGCTTCTATCGGACAGAAAGGCATATATATATAACTCGGCCAAGGGCTCATTAAGACCAGTTCCAAAATCCTGAAGTGTTTTGAACCATTTTTTATTATTGAGTTTTCTACTAGCCTCGCTTCTAAACTCACCATATGCGTATTTCATTTCTTCTTTTATGGAATCAATTCTGATAAAAGCATTGGCTTTGTCATTACTGGACATAACCCTACAAAACATTTGATTATCGAAGGTAAAAGGAAAGTCAATAGTGTCACTATTTTTGGCAATGAACAATACTTCCTTGCTGTCATTACAATGCCCTACAAAGTGATTTTGGCTTTGATCTGCGTCATTGCAATTGTCTACATGAATACGATAGATTCGGTTTTCAGTATCCAGTTGATTATCGTAAAATTGAAAATAACCTAAACTATCCGATTCATGTTTAGATATAATTTGTTCTGAAAACACACCAGATAGTTTTCTATAATCTTCAATCAAAGATAAATATACATGATCTTGCCATCGCTCTTTATCGACATGTCCAGAAAAGGAATACTGGGCTTTGGCTGAAAGCGAAAGGAACAAGGTAATTATGACAATTGATTTTACCTTCATAACACGAAACTACTACTAATTAATTAAAAAAGAAATAGGCGATCAAATTTGGGATGTAACAACTCACCATTTATTGCGTCCTATAGCTACATCAATCAATTAAAATTAATCATCATGAGTTTTTGGAGAGTCTTACTTTCTATTATTTGTCCGCCACTGGCTGTTATCGATAAAGGCTGTGGTTCTATATTTATTGTTTTTTTATTATGGCTTTGCGGTTGGGTTCCTGGGGTAATCGCTGCTTTGGTGATTTTAAACAACCCTAAAAGATAAAATACCTATCTTTGTCGGCTATGAATAAACGGGTTGACGTACAAGATTTAGGCCTCAAAGATTACAAGGAAACTTGGGAATATCAGGAGGCATTATTCAAAAGTATTATTGATACTAAAATTAAAAATCGAAAAGAAAACAGTACTCTTGAAACGTCCAACTATGTTCTTTTTGTAGAACATCCCCATGTATACACTTTAGGTAAAAGTGGAGATATGTCCAATCTGCTTTTAAATGAAGCTCAGCTCACAAAAAAAGGAGCAACGTTTTATAAGATAAACAGAGGAGGGGATATTACTTATCATGGCCCTGGACAGATTGTGGGTTACCCGATCTTAGATCTCGATAATTTTTTTACCGATATTCATAAATATCTTCGCTTTCTAGAAGAAGTTATTATTCTTACCCTTAATGACTATGGCCTAAAAGCAGAACGCAGTCCCGGTGAAACAGGAGTTTGGTTGGATGTAGGAACACCGTTTGCAAGAAAGATTTGCGCCATGGGCGTTCGTGCAAGCCGATGGGTAACCATGCATGGTTTTGCGCTTAATGTGAATACAGATTTAGGATATTTTGACAATATTATACCTTGTGGGATAAGAGGAAAGGCTGTAACTTCTTTAAATGTGGAACTTGGTGTGGAAAAAGTAGATCAAACTGAAGTTAAGGAAAAATTGTTGAAGCATTTTGCTCAGCTTTTTGAGGCGAAGCTTATTTTAGAAAAAGTAAATTGATAAAAGCGAAACGCCAAAAATAGCTTTGGCGTTTCTAGATAAAGGGACTTTTCGATTTGGTTGCTTTTATATGAAAATATTATAAGTTACTGATTTATAGGACACTCAAAAATATGAAATTGTTTTTACATCCAAAAGGATAACGTCTAATTAGTTAATCTCGTAAACAATAATACTATTATTATCGCCTTTGGTTATCACTTCCAGGTTATTGTCTTTGTCGATATTGTCCAATATAATAGCAGAATTGCCATAAATAGGAAAGTTGGCAATTGGTTTGCCCAAACTATCAAACAGGTATATTTTTTTGGCCTGTAGGTCGGTGGTCGTCACATAAATTTTATCGTTGATATAAAATATTTGTGGCGCGGTATAATCACCATAATCCAAATCAACAGAATGGGATTTTATGGTAAGGCGATTTTCGGACAAGGTTACCATAGTTTTACTGGTTGAAGTGATATAATGTTCACTATTTAATTTCAGATTAGCACTTGTCAAACGTCCTTTTTGATCAACTTGTATTAAAATACCTTTATCATTGGTTGTAATGAAATTATTATTATAAAGATAGATGCCATTTTTAGAAAAGTTGATATGATCTTTTACATCGATCCGGGTTCTGCCGGTGCGATCTAGGATTTTTAAAGTGTTTCCTTGAGAAAACACGATATAATCTTTATTTCCAATTCTAAAATGTTTGGGTTGTGATGAAATGACACTATTATCCTTTTTAAAATCGAAACCTTTAACCGAATTACCAGTTTGGTCATAGATTAATAGGGATGTTCCTTGAGTGACCAACAAGCGATAATTTTTGTTATTGTCATAGTCAAACAACGAAAGGGGTTGCGTGATGTCATCATTGAATCTTAATGGAAACGGCCCCACATCTTTACCATTTCTATCTATGACATAAACGCGATGAGGTGTAGCAAACACCAATTGTAATCTTCCATTTTTATAAATATCCATTTGTTCAATATTGCCCAATACTTTGCCATCCAACTGTTTTTTCCAAAAGACCTTACCTTGATTGGAGATAAGATACAGGTTGTTATTAATGTCCTGAACAACAATGTCTTTTTGGTTGTTGGTATAGTTAGTCACCAATTGCGGGGCTGAAAGCAATTCTGCATCCAACGTTATATCTAAATCTTCTGATACCGAATTGGCAATACCTTTGGATTTATAGGTTTTAAAAGCGGCATTGACGTGTGCAAAATCGGTATCGTAAATAAATTGTATGGCTGAGGCTTTATAGGCATCAATTTTAAGGTTCAGATCTTCTGCAAAATTGTTATTTAAAGAAGCGTTTAATGTTGAGGCATTGTTATAAATAAAGATTGAGGAAGCGTCACTTAAATCCGCCATTAAATTTTTAAAGTTATTACTATCACTCAATGTGGTACTGTTTTGATAATTTGAAATGACACTTTTTAAGAAATCTGTAGAATCTGAAAACACAAAAAAATTGTCAAGGACCATATATTTTGAAGCTAATTCAAAATGGATTAAAGGTGATAATGTGTGTTGAAAAACGTCAGGTTGTACATAAGTATAAATTGGGATATCTCTAAAAGAGTCAATGATATCTTGAGACCCCAAAACATCTTGGGTCATTGATGCATCAATTGAATTTAACACAACGGCTTGTTGGTTGTTCAATTGTATGAGACCAATTTCAATACTGTTATCAAAAATAGTTGAAGTAACCAGTGAATCTTTTTTACTGAATTTTTGAAGATTGTTGTAAAAGGTTTTAAAATTATTATAGCTATAGCTCAACACATAATCGACATCGCTAGGGGCAATCCTACCAATTGTGTTTTCTTGAGGAATAGTATTTTTGAACACATTGATTAAACTTTTTGTGGAATTTGTGGCTTTTGTAATACCGTTACAAACCAAATTATCTTGTGAGATATCAACATCAAGCAACATATAATTTGAAAATTGTTTTTGGTTTAAAGCATCATCATTAAAAAAGGAAGGCTTTACCTTATTGTTCTTTAAATTGAGAATAACCGATAATGATTTTTCATTGCTAGAAGTATTAAAGATATGTTCAAGATCTTGATCCATCGTTTTTTTAGGCATAGCGTTCTCAACTATCGATAAGACATTTGATCCTATAAACACACTGTCAATCATTTTGCTAAAAAGAGTTTGACCATTAATGGTTGTCTTCGTTATGGCATGTTT
>JBBKXS010000166.1:0-10772 GCA_037969605.1 Flavobacteriaceae bacterium | reverse complement strand
TTCCATAATAGGAAAAGCGTTCCCACATTTCCGTAAAAAATAAAACGAACAGTCCTACTGGATGTCCGAATAACTCCTTTTGATGGGCTTGTTTCATAGCTGTTGACATAAAAATAATTTTAGTTTGTTAGAATATTTAGTTGGATAATTTTGAAAAAAACAAAAGTAAGTTGTGTTTTAATTTCATGTTTATAAAAAAACGAACCCCTTATTAAAGTATATTTATAAAAAGTTCTGTTTAATGTTGCTGCAATGTAAAAAAAAATCATCGAGAAACACTATCCTTTTTGCTCAATACCCAATTATCCTGACTAAAAAAATAAGAATTTAACATTTGCAAAGCGTAATTTTTAAATAACAGCACTATAATAGTATCTTTGTTTTTCGAAAAATAAACGAATCATGAGCAAATCGGTTACAGGTTTTTCTAAACTATCCAAAGTAGAAAAAATTGAATGGATTGTTGAGACTTGTTTTGTTAACAAAGATCAAGCTCGAAGGATATTAAATCAATATTCTCATTCCAACGAAAATCTTCAACAACTTCATGATGAATTTATTGAAAACACTATTGCTAACTATTATATACCTCTAGGAGTTGCACCTAATTTTTTAATTAATGACATCCACTATACTATCCCAATGGCAATTGAGGAAAGTTCTGTTATTGCTGCTGCGAGTAAAGCCGCTAAATTTTGGTTAGACCGAGGCGGATTTAAAGCCAAAGTTATTTCTACTCTAAAAATTGGCCAGGTACATTTCATGTATAATGGCAATTTTGAATCCTTAAAAACATATTTCAATTTTATAAAACCTCAACTTTTTAATGCCGTAAAGCCAATTACTAAAAATATGGAACGGCGTGGTGGTGGTATTGTTGATATCGAGCTGCGCGATAAAACCAATGAATTAAAAGGATATTATCAGCTACATGCATCATTTGAAACCTTGGATGCCATGGGCGCAAATTTTATAAACTCTTGCCTGGAACAATTTACCAAAACTTTTAAAATTGAAGCCTTAACTTTTGATACCTTTTCAAAAGAAGAAAAGGATATTCAAATAGTAATGAGTATTCTTTCTAACTACGTTCCTGATTGTTTGGTTAGAGCGGAAGTGAGTTGTAAAGTTGAAGATTTAAAAGTTAGCAAGCTTATTTCACCTGAAGAATTTGCTGATAATTTCGTTCAAGCTGTGAACATAGCGGAAATAGAACCTTACAGAGCAGTAACACACAATAAAGGCATTATGAATGGTGTTGATGCTGTAGTTTTAGCAACTGGGAATGATTTTAGGGCCGTTGAGGCAGGCGTACATGCCTTTGCTTCTCGTAATGGAAAATATTCCAGTTTAACTCATGCTAAAGTCAAGAATGGTATTTTTACTTTTTGGATTGAAATTCCGCTTGCATTAGGAACAGTTGGAGGGCTTACAAATTTACATCCTTTAGCAAAATTGACTTTAGAAATGCTTAAAAACCCAAGCGCAAACGAGTTGATGGAAATTGTTGCTGTTGCTGGATTAGCACAAAATTTTGCGGCCTTACGCTCTCTTATTACCACTGGAATCCAACAAGGACATATGAAAATGCATTTAATAAATATCTTAAATCAATTCGAAGCGAGTTATGACGAAAAAACAACACTTGTTGAATATTTTAAAACTAACGTTGTAACTCATGGCGCCGTAGTTGAAGCCATAAACAAGTTAAGGATTAAAAAGTGAAAAGTGAAACATACTATAGCAACGGAAAATTATTGCTTACCGGAGAATATGTGGTACTTGATGGAGCTGTATCGCTTGCCATTCCAACACAGTTTGGGCAGTCTTTAGTAGTTGAACCTATTGGAGACACAAAACTCCTTTGGAAGAGCCTTGATATGAAGGACAAGATTTGGTTTGAGGATGAAATTAATCTACAAAACGGGATGTTGAAACAGGTTCTGCATGACAATATAGTTTCTAATCGATTATTTCAAATTTTAAATGCAGCCAAACAACTTAATCCTAATTTTTTAAAAGGTAGTCATGGGTTTAAAGTTGAAAGTAAACTGTCATTCCCTAGAGAATGGGGATTGGGCTCTTCTTCAACTTTAATAAATAATATTGCGCAATGGGCAAATATCGACGCCTATAAATTATTAGAATTAACGTTTGGAGGAAGTGGTTATGATATTGCCTGTGCACAACATGATTCTGCGATTACCTATCAACTATCGAACAAATATAATAAGACCCAAAAACACCTTCCTGACCGGCAGGCAGAAGTTCAAGATAATAAGCCCATGGTCTGTCAGGTTGACTTTAAGCCAGAATTTATAGACTGCCTATACTTTGTCTATTTAAACAGAAAGCAAAATAGTAGAGATGGTATTGATCATTACAAGAAAAACACATCCAATCTTTCTGGTGAAATTTCTGAAATCGATAGTATCACTTCAAAAATCATTAATTGTAAGCAACTTAATGAATTTGAAGTCCTAATAAATCAACATGAAACTATAATCTCTAATATTATCAATTTACAACCTGTGAGAGATCAACTTTTTAAAGATTTTAAGGGCTGTATAAAAAGTCTTGGTGCCTGGGGTGGAGATTTTATTTTGGTGACTTCAAAAGTGAATCCAACGGCCTATTTTGCAAACAAAGGATTTGAAACGATCATCCCTTTTGAACATATGGTTTTAAAATAAAAGGCTCTGCGTTGCAGAGCCTTTTATTTTATTTTAGTTAGACCAATTAATAAAACTTTGCTCTATTGTCTTCAATTTCTGCGGCTTCTTTAAGTGCATCATAAACTTTAGCTTGTGCGCCATTTACTCTAACTGTAGACAATCTGTTTGTGTTTGCCTGATAGTTTTCTAATTTGGGAGCGTTTGTAACTTTGGTGATTTCTAATACAAACACACCTTTGCTGCCATCAATTAATTTGGAAGTTTGGCCCTCTTTTAAACCAAAAGCCGTACCAACTACTCTAGGCTCTTGTCCAGCTCCTGAAAGTGTCGGTGTTTTCATGTTTACTGCAGCTGCTGTCGAAACAGTTACATTTTGGCTTTTTGCAATATCATCAACTGTTGATACCGTAATTTTTTCTCTAATAAGTTTAGCCTTCCTCTCTTTTCTAATTTCTGGGATTGCAGTTACAGAGGCATTCTGAACAGTCGTCAAACCTTTTTTGTTTATCACTGCTAATTGCACCACTACATAACCACCAGTTGGAATTGAAAATCGTTTATAATCTCCAGCCTTTGTAGCTCCATCAAATGCCCAACGCACAATGGCTCTTTGACTTCCCAAACCGGGGATAGATTCCTGTAACTCCTTTATAGTATTTACAGGTTTAACTTCATAGTTATTCTTTGTGGCAACCTCTTGAAAATCTTCATCCTGAATAGCGATTTCAAATTTTTGAGTCGTATTGAACAGGTCATTAATTGTTTTTTCCGAAGGTTCTATCTTACGGGCAATTGTAGCCACTTTAATAGCCCTTGATTTGTTCTTTTGATCTAATATTTCAATGATATGGTATCCGAAATCTGTTTTGACTACCGCTAAATCACCCTTATTGTGTTCAAACTCAAAATCATTAAATGGTTTTACCATCGTATTGTATGGGTGAAAATCATATTCGCCACCTTTTTGAACACTTCCTTGATCTGAAGAAAAAGCGGTTACCAATCCTGGAAATTTAGAACGATTTGCCTTAATAACTACCAAAAGACTATCCGCAGTCTTTTTGGCTTCAGCATCTGTTCTTGTTACTGTTGGGTCAGCACTTATAGCTCCAATAAATGGAATTAATATGTGCCTTACTTTAACAGAGTCTGGCAACTGTATTTCTGCAACAACTTTCGACAATTTGAAATATTGTCCATCTTTATAGGGTCCATATAATTGATTCACATTAAGACCAAAAATACTATCAGAAATGGCTGTTGGTAAACCCGTTTTAAATATATAAGTGTTATTATATTTAATGTCTGAACCAGCTACATTGTTAACATAATTTTCAATTGCAGCTTCATTAACCGTAGAAAATGCAGCAATAGTATCATTTTTTCCGTTTACGAATTCTACTTTTCCAGTTAAAAATTTATTTAAAATTGTTTTGACCTCCTCTTCATCTTCAACACTAGCAACTTCATTAAACTGGACAAAATTGATATCTCTGGAAGCCTCTATTTCATATTTCTTTTTGTTCTCATTAATATATTTGTTGATATCTGCTTTAGTGACTTCAACTAAACTGTCGGGGATACTGGTATAAGGCACCATGGCATATTTAATGTCAACCAAACGATTTTCCAATCCATAATCTACTGCTCCCTCAACTAAGGTCGCATTGATTCCTGCTTTAATCATATTAAAATAGGCTTGTTGCATCGCGTTAGTGGCAATAGATTGTTCATTATCCACCCATTCAGCATAGTTAATGGCACCATTTCCTATTGGTGATCGTTGAGGAGCAGTTGCTTTTAAATTGGCAATAAATTCGTTTAATTTCGCCTCGTCAAAAATACCGGCTTCATTGTTAAATTCTGGAAAACTGGAAAAACTGGTTTTTAATAAATCCCGCATTTGATCTTGCTCTACATTTAATCCCAAGTTTCTAAATTGAGTTTCTAGTATCTTAAGTCTTACTACTTGATCATAAACGTTGTTCATTGCTTGAGTTGATGTAGCATTGGGACCCAATTGTCGTTGCATTGCTTCAACCCTGTTCATGAATTCTTCACGATATATATCTTTTCCATTAACAGTTGCAACGAT
This sequence comes from Flavobacteriaceae bacterium, assembly GCA_037969605.1. Taxonomy (GTDB): domain Bacteria; phylum Bacteroidota; class Bacteroidia; order Flavobacteriales; family Flavobacteriaceae; genus Geojedonia. The sequence continues at coordinate 6,002 of JBBKXS010000166.1, read as the reverse complement.
ATCCTGCGATCCAAACAATGAATTATTTCCGCTACCATCGAATAAACCTGAAAGTACGAACGAAAACAAGGCTAAACCAATTATAAGAATTAAAAACAGTGAACGTTGTCTGATTTTATTTAAAATTGCCATTTTATTGTATTTGTTTATAAAATATAAGTGCGCGAAAATACCATTTTCTATTAAATAATAAAAGTAGAATACCAGATTTTATTGGAATATAACGATTTAGTCTTCGTTAAGAATTTTAAGCGCTACAACGTCTATTTTAGTTGAGGAAACTTCCAGAATTGTAAACAGGAAGTTTTCTATAGTAATTTTATCGTTTACTTTTGGGATTTCCTCTGTTTCATCTACAATCAATCCTCCAATGGTTTCATAATTTTCCCCTTCTGGAAGGTCAAGTTTATAGGTTTCGTTAATGTAATCCACTTCCAAGCGAGCTGAAAATTTATAATTGAAATCGTCAATCTTTTCTTCAATTAACGCAATGGTATCATGTTCATCTTCAATTTCACCAAAGAGTTCTTCAACAATATCCTCTATAGTCATAATTCCCGATGTTCCTCCATATTCGTCTATGACTACGGCAATACTTTTCCGTTTTTTTGTCAATACACTTAACACATCTTTAACCAACATGGTTTCAGGTACAAACTCAACAGGTAATACTATGGATTTGATTGTCTTTGGCTTTTTAAATAATTCAAAAGAATGAATGTAACCCAAAATATCATCTATGGTTTCATTGTAAACCAAAATTTTTGACAGCCCAGAAGAGGTGAATATTGAATTGATGTTTTTTATGGAATCATTGGCCTCAACGGCTATAATTTCTGTTCGAGGCACCATAACTTCCCTAGCTTTTACCTCTGAAAATTCCAAGGCATTTTGAAAAATCTGTATCTCGCTATCAACTTCTTCATGGGCCTCAACCGATTCCATTTGTTCACTAATATAGTTGCCAAGTTCAACTTTAGTCAATGCTAGTTGAACATTATCGCCTTCAGTCTTAAAAAATCGCCTAAGTACATTGTCTGAAATCCAAATCACAAAATCTGTAAAATAATAAAATAATTGATAAAATGCATAGGCTGGAAATGCGAAAAACTTTAAAAAACTATTGGCATAAATTTGAAAAAACACCTTAGGCAAAAATTCAGCGGTAAACAGAATAATTAGTGTAGAAATTATGGTTTGGCTCAATAAACTTAAGTCCGTTAATAGATAGTTTAAAAACCCAGAAGATGTTGGCATCATAGATTGAAACCATTCCACCAATAAATGACCCATTAAAAACCCATAAACCACGAGTGAAATATTATTACCAATGAGCATTGTGGCAATAAATTTTGAAGGTTTGGCCGTGAGTTTTGTTAAGATTTTGGCTAGAAAGTCATTCTGCTTTTTTTCAATCTCAATATGAATCTTATTGGAAGATATATAAGCAATTTCCATTCCCGAAAAAAAAGCTGATAAAATAAGCGTCGTTATAATAATTAGAATCGAGAAGTCCATAGCTTATTGCTTGTTTTTATCCTCAATCTTTTTTCTGAATCGTTTTCTAAAGAAAAACATAAACACTGCCAAAGCCACAAAAAGCAACGATATATAAGATTTATTTCTGTCTCCATTCCAATTTATGACCGCTTCATACAAAAATAGGATGGCAAAAAGAATATAAGCGTATTGAAAGAGTTTAAGAAGTTTCATTTATCAATTATTAATTAGGCAAAGATAATTAATTTATTGGTCTATATCTGCGCTTCCACTTCCTTCCAGTATTTCATAGTTTTCAAATCTAATATCTGAATCAAATATATTGCCCCTACCTGAATTACCTGAGGCGAAACTAAAGCGTACTGGTGAGTTTGTAAATAATTGTTCGCGTTTTTGATCGTAATACATTTGTTCGGCAAACAAGGTGTCTTTAGTATAAGTCATTAAAACCACATTGCCTTGTAAGTCAATCAGGTCTGTTTCGCTATAACTGATTGCATAATCTGCAAGCACAACACTTTTATGGTTTTCATTATCAAAAAGATTGAGATGAATGCCTTCTGGAAATTCCGAAAAGGCAAATTCTCTATTGGAATAATCCAACATTTTAGGACTTATTAAATTGGCTTTTATCTTACCAGAATCGGTATATTTTAAATTAATGTTTTTGGCCTCTCCAACTGGACCGTTTTGCAGAACACCAATTTGCTGTACATCCTTAAAATTATTTTTACATGAAAAAAGTATGGTTGTAGCCATCGCTACAACCATACTTAAAAATTTATTTGTTTTTTTGATTTTCATCTACAGACTAGGCACGGTTACGCTCGCCCCAATCCAACAACCAATTCGAATAGTTTGTCCTTGGTTTCCTTTTGAGAAAATTTCAGATCTCGTTGGTGCCTTAGCTTCATAATTAGCAATGGACTGGGAGGCAGCGGATTTTAAAGTACCATCAACTCTACCAGCTTTGGCAGCTTCTTCAGCAGCTAACCAAAACACCGCTCTTTTACTAAAGGTGTCCTCACCACAATTATTAGCACTTGCAGCATACATTGAAGCAATCGCAAGATAAGGTCTTCCATTTGAAGGGTTGAACCTTAAAGATTCCTTGTAATAAGTTCTAGCTTGACCATATTGTCCTTTAGATTTTAAACTGCTGGCAATACGTTCAGCCAACTTACCTTTTTTATAGGCATCAGTTTCTAAATCGAATGCTTGTTTCATATAGCTTTCAGCTTCTTTTTCTTTATCTTGTTTAAGCAGCACAGTGGCAACAAAATATTTGGTGTCAGCAGATGGCGCTACAGCATCATAGGCTTTTACTAATTCAACATATAAAGGGTCATCTGTACATTCTTTATTGTACATTCTACTTACTGCACGTTTCAACCAAACGGCATCTTTTTGAAATTCTTGAAAATCTTTTTTATACAGTGGAATCAAATTCTCACAATTGGCCAAAATCCCCAATTTACTATCGATACTTTCAGAGATTTTATCGTAAGCTTCTAAATAGCTTTCATATTGACCTTTATATTGATTCTCTTTAGAAGTCAAAGTCTGACCTGCTTCTTCTTTTTGAACAAGTTCGTTTAATTTTTCGGTATAGTTTTGAATCTCATTTGCGATTTTTTCTGAAACATCGTCATATTTATCAAATACACTTTGAATTGGTACCTGTTTAGCGTCAAATAAATCGACAATGGCAGAAAAGTAGATATATAATGCTTTAGGATTGGTGAAATTCTTTAAATCTTGTTTATAGCCTTTGTCTGCTTGGTCGAATAATTGCTTATCGGTTACCCCAAGTTCTTTTTTGTTATCGTACATTAAAATAACTTTGTCGGCAATTACTTCACCTAAGTCATAATTAGAAGGAAAATACTCCAATGCTTTATCCCAAAGGGCTTCAAGATCCTTAATATAGGCTACTTTTTCACTCCCTGTAGTACAGTTGTCTATTTTGTGCATAAGGATTTTCTCCCCATAAGCATAAATAGCCCTGTTGAACTTTGGACATTTATTTCTGACCTTCATCCAGGGTTCATAAGCTTCATCATACCTTTTACTTTTATAATAATCCGTGAAGATTGTAAGGTTGTTCATGCATTCTTCGTCCTGTTGTGCGAAACTTACATTAACACTTATAAAAAGTGCTGCCAATATTAAGGTAATTCTCGTTTTCATCATTTATAGATTTACTGTTAGTTATACTTTCTTTTTTGAAACCATCTATCATTTAAAGATAAACTAATATTCACATTGAAAAAATTTTCTTGAATCAAATTTTGGTTGGTTGTACCTCTTTTGCCGATTTCAAATCCCAAATTCGCATTTGAGAATACACTTCCAACTGGTAACCCAACTCCAAAAGATATGCCAAACTCATTTATGGTTTCATTATTAATTTCTAGTCCAGTGTTTTCAAAATGCAAGCCAGCTCGGTAGGTTGCTCTTTTCCAATAACTTGAAAATGAGTTGTAGTCTGGAATGATAAATCCACCCAATGCAATATTCGAAGCATTTACAAAAGTAGTATTATCTACACTAAAAATTGGATTTGAAAACTTTTTTGTGTTTTGAAAAGTATATTCTGCGCCTACGAACCATTTTCTTGGCTGCCCCAATCCTGCTCCAAACGAAATTCTAGAAGGAAGAGTCAAATCTGTAGTCTTTAAATTATCAGCCTCCAAATCGGCTTCAATTGTACTCACTTCAAATTCTTGGCCTGTTGATGCACTAATGACTATTGTAGAAAAAGACCTTGCATTATTTGACGTAAGTGTACTTTCTGGAGCATAGGTAAGACCAGTAGTCAGTTCAAGCTTTTCATTTAACATGGTTTTATAGGAAAGTCCAAGATTATAATTGATTCCACTTAAATCAGATCGATTATTTTCACGGGATTGATACTGCACAGGGTTGTTTTCGTTATCATAAACAAACTCAATGGCACTATTCTGAACATTTCCAAAGTTATAGTTCACGTCAATCCCTACACTTAATCCGTCGGTAATTTTGTAGCCCAACCCTAAAAAAGTCTTATTTAAACCACCTTCGCCTCGATATCTATTAGTGACAAGGTCGTTCTCCTTAGATTCTAATTTATAGCCAACCGATGTATAGGGCAATAAACCAAAACCAACCCCAAATTTACCAATTGGAAAAGACAGGGTTAAATAATCAAAGGTTGTTGAGCTAGTTTTGGCTGAACCAGAATTCGATTTTAAATTTAAGCCATTATTACTTCCTCCCACCGAAAATTTAACTGGACGACTTTCCTCATTAAATGATTTTAAGTTCGGACCAACATATCCAGCAGGATTTCTTAAATTGACATGTATACTATCAGTAAAAATGCTTAAGCCTCCCATGCTTTTATTTTCAACAGTACCCTTAAATTTTAAAGTTCCTATTCCATAGAACGAATATGGTGAAGAAGTGCCTTGTTGTGCGTATAACTGTAAAGCAAAAACAGCGATCAAAACTATTACAAGTTTTTTTATCATTAGTCTGTATTGAATTCTAAAATATAGTTTAAACCTTCCAAAAGAAAATTTGAGTTGGCAAATATGCTATTTTTTAATTGGTTTGACAAGAAATTGGCGTCTCCACCTGTTAAAATAACTGTTAAATCTGAATATTTTTTTTGATATTCATCAATTGTACCATCCATTTCCTTTAAAAGTCCGTTGATTACACCCGAATGGATCGCATTTGTGGTACTATTACCAATGATTTCTTTTGGGATTTCAGTATCCAACAACGGAAGATTGGCAGTTAAATTATGTAAAGATTGATAACGCAATCTTATTCCAGGTGAAATAGCACCTCCAAGATATTGGTTTTTAGAAGTAATAAAATCATACGTTATACAAGTGCCTGCATCAATTATCAAAACATTTGTATCTGGAAATTGATTGACCGATGCACTAACCAAAGCCAATCTGTCAACCCCTAAAGTTTTTGGAGTTTTGTATAAATTTTCAAAAGGAAGTTTAACTTCTGAATCTAAAACCAGAACATTGCCTTGCTTTTTAAGGCTTTCTATTTGGGATTTCTCTAATTTTCCAACTAAAGAAACAATAACTCTTTCAATACTCGAAAAATCATCCCTTATGGTCTTAAATTTTTTATTAAAATGGATTAGATCTGTAGTTAATTTATGTAACAACTTACCTTGCTTGAAAACAGCAAACTTCACATACGAATTTCCTACATCAACAATTAAATTCATAATGACATTTAAGCCGTAAACTTACAAAATGATATAGAATAATCCCATCTCGTTTAACCTAAAAATAACACTTTCATAGGGTTATGCCGGTTATCCAAATTATTTGGAACAAACCTATTTATTTTTTTGGTTTCTTTTTGTGAATATTAAAAATGACCCTATATTTGCACCCGCAATCAAGCTACTGGTGCCTTAGCTCAGTTGGTAGAGCAAAGGACTGAAAATCCTTGTGTCCCTGGTTCGATTCCTGGAGGCACCACCA
>JBBKXS010000165.1:0-3397 GCA_037969605.1 Flavobacteriaceae bacterium | reverse complement strand
GAAACACTCCCACGCTCAAGCAAACCAAACATTGGTTTCTCCCTTTAGATAAACATGAAGCGTTTTTAAAAGATTGGATCTTAAAAGGTCATAAGAAAGATTGGAAGTCTAATGTTTACGGTCAAGTAAAATCCTGGATCGAAGATGGTTTACGTCCTCGTGCTGTTACACGTGATTTGGATTGGGGCATTCCTGTTCCACTTCCTGATGCCGAAGGCAAGGTATTGTATGTATGGTTTGATGCGCCAATTGGCTACATCTCTTCTACCAAGGAATGGGCCGAACGTGTTGGGAAAGATTGGGAACCTTACTGGAAAGACAAAAACACCAAACTGGTCCATTTTATTGGGAAAGACAATATTGTATTTCACTGTATCATTTTTCCAGCGATGTTAAAGGCCGAAGGCTCTTATATTCTTCCAGAAAATGTACCAGCCAATGAGTTTTTAAACTTGGAAGGCAACAAACTTTCAACGTCTAAAAATTGGGCGGTTTGGTTACCTGAATATTTGAAAGAGTTTCCCAATCAACAAGATGTATTGCGTTATGTGTTGACTGCCAATGCACCTGAAACCAAGGACAACGATTTTACATGGGCTGATTTTCAAGCCAGAAACAACAATGAATTGGTCGCCATTTTTGGAAACTTTATCAATCGTGTTGTAGTCCTGACCGATAAATATTTTAATGGAGTGGTTCCAAAACCTTCTGAATTTTCTCAAGTGGATAAAGACACTTTAGCCGCTGTAAAAACTTTTCCAGAGGTGATTTCAAGTTCAATTGAACGTTATAGATTTCGGGAAGCGCAGCAAGAACTTATGAATCTTGCCAGACTTGGGAACAAGTATTTGGCTGACGAAGAGCCTTGGAAAGTCATCAAAGTAGATGTAGTACGTACCCAAACCATTATGTTTGTTGCTTTACAGATTGCTTCCGCACTTTCGGTTTTATGTGAACCCTTTTTGCCATTTACATCAAATAAGTTAAAAAATATTCTAAATGTCAGTTCGAACTCAGTCGAGAACGCTTGGGACGACGTATCAACAAAAACAATTTTGATTCCAAGTGGTCACCAAATTGGAAAAACGTAATTATTGTTCTCTAAAATTGAAGATGAGACCATTCAAAATCAACTGGACAAACTAATATCCAGTAAAGCAGCCAATGAAGCTGAGAACATAGCAGCTGAGCCACAAAAAGAGACTATAGCTTTTGATGATTTTAGCAAGTTGGATATAAGGGTCGGTACCATTTTGGAAGCTACTGTAATGCCCAAAACCAAAAAATTAATGCAATTAAAAGTAGATACAGGCATTGATGTTAGAACCATTGTTTCAGGTATTGCTGAAAGCTTTACTCCAGAAGAAGTCATTGGAAAAAAAGTGACTGTATTAGTTAATCTTGCTCCAAGAGAACTACGAGGTGTTAAAAGTGAAGGCATGATTTTAATGACGGAAAACACTCAAGGGAAGTTTGTATTTGTAAATCCTGACGATACTAATGTTGTCAATGGTCTGCATATAAGTTAGCCTAACGTTCTAAACGTATTGAAGAATCTTACTATAAAGCCCTTCAGTAAAATCGCGTTAATAAACTATCTGGTTTTAATAGTGTACTTGCTTTTTTCTAATATAGACAATTAAGCTTAATTTGAGATGTCTTTTGTATTATTTGGTTCAGCTAATTTACTCTTTTTAAATCCATAAAACCAATAAATCATAATTCCAATTAACATCCAACCCAAAAAGCGCCCCCATGTTAAAAGAGGTAATGCAACCATAAGGGCTCCGCAAATAATAACACATAACGTACAAACTAATTTATAAGCTGGAGTCCTAAATTTTCTTGGCAAATGAGGTTCTTTTACACGTAATATCCAAATGCCAATAGCCACTAAAACAAAGGCAAATAGAGTGCCAATATTGGTTAGTTCAGCAGCTACACCAATATCTACGGTAGCGGCAATTATAGCTACAAATACTCCTGTAATTAAAGTAGCATACGAAGGTGTAAAAAAGCGTTTGTTAACATGACTAAATTTACTTCCTACAAGCCTATCTTTACTCATGGCATAAAGAATGCGTATTTGTCCTAATTGCATAACTAATAGCACGGTAGGCATCGTAACGGTAATACCAATGGAGATTAATAATGCTACTGAATTTTCGCCAACTGCGGATAAAGCTGAAGCTACAGGCTTTTCGTTTCCGAGCACTTCTAAAGGAGCTATTCCAGTAAGAACTATCGTTACCACAATATACAGTATAGTGCAAACTAATAAGGCAATAATCATGGCTCTTGGTAAATCGCGTTGTGGATTTTTGGACTCTTCAGCTGTTGTGCTTATGGCATCAAAACCTACATATGCAAAAAACACTAATGCAGCTCCAGTCATGATGCCTTTAAAACCGTTTGGCGCAAATGGATGCCAATAGGTTTCAGGATCAAAATGTGGCAGCCCAAACCACAAAAACAATGCAATTAACACAAGTTTAATGATTACTAATGCAGAAGTAACCTTTACAGATTCTTTAATTCCAATATACAATAAAATGGTAATTAGAAGTGTTATGGTAAATGCAGGTAGGTTAAATAATGCTGTTTCGTGAGGAAAAGTAGATATCAAATCACCATATTTAGATTGTACTGCGGTGTCTAGAACAGTCCAAGCACCTGAAGGCAGTTGTACCATTTCTGTTCCGGTGGATGAAGCCATCCATCCTGGGATGTACCACCCAAACCCATCTAAAAGATTTTTAAAATACCCTGACCAGCCAATGGCTACAGCAACATTTCCAACAGCATATTCTAAAATTAAGTCCCAACCAATTATCCAAGCAATAAATTCTCCAAAAGAATAATACGCATAGCTATAAGCACTACCAGAGACAGAAATCATAGACGCAAATTCCGCATAGCACAAGGCTGCAAAAGCACAGGCTAAACCGGTAATAATAAAAGATATTGATAGTGCAGGTCCTGCTCCAAGGGCATGCTCTGTTCCAGCAGCTGCCTCTCCAGTTAACACAAAGATTCCTGTGCCTATAATAGCACCAATTCCCAGCATGGTGAGGTCAAAAACCCCTAAAGAGCGTTTTAATTGAGATTGTTTTGATTCACTTTCTAATGCTTCAAAAGTTTTTTTTCTAAATAGTTTTTTTATCATTTTGACTATAAATTAAGAGCTATTATAAAATTTAAATTTCTTTTAAAATTAGATACGTTGTATAACCAATAAATGTTATTAATAAAATAGCTGCTTCCCTTCTATCTAACGATTTCTTTTTTCCAATAAACATGGCAATAAATAAAAAAAATGTACCCCCAATTAACACATATATATCGGTATTAAAAGCTTTAGAGTATTGAATTGGTCTTAAAAAAGCACTTATTGAGA
>JBBKXS010000164.1:0-5211 GCA_037969605.1 Flavobacteriaceae bacterium | reverse complement strand
GAGGAAGCACAGGCAGAAACTGTGGTGTAATTTGGCCCCATAAATCCATGTTTAATGGATATATTACCTGGAGCAATATCTGCAATCATTTTAGGGATAAAGAATGGGTTGAACCTTGGTGTCCCGTCCCCTGCGGCGAAGTTTAAAACTTCATCCTGAAAGGTTTCTAGACCACCTATTCCAGCTCCCCAAATAACACCCACACGTAATTTATTAACTTTATCCATATCTAATTTAGAGTCGGCAATAGCTTCATCAGAAGCAACCATAGCGTACTGCGTAAATCTGTCCATTCTGTTTATAAGTTTCCTGTCCAGAAATTCAGTTGGATCAAAGTTTTTTAATTCACAGGCGAATTTGGTCTTGAACTTTTCAGTATCAAAATATGTAATTGGTGCCGCACCACTCTTACCACTAATAAGACCATTCCAATAATCGTCTACAGTGTTACCAATTGGTGTCAATGCGCCCAAACCGGTTACAACAACTCGCCTTAATTCCATAAATTTGTTAGCTTATTTTGCCGCTTCAATATATGATATAGCTTGACCAACTGTTGCAATATTTTCAGCTTGATCGTCTGGAATTTGAATGTCAAATTCTTTTTCGAATTCCATGATTAATTCAACAGTATCTAATGAATCTGCTCCTAAATCGTTTGTGAAGCTAGCTTCTGTTACAACTTCGTTTTCGTCAACACCTAATTTGTCCACGATGATCGCTTTTACTCTTGATGCAATGTCTGACATAATCTTTTAATTTTAAGTTTTAATTAGTTGGCAAAAATAAAAAACTTTATTTTTAAAACACACCTTTAGTTTAAAAATGTGTTTGTAATTTACTAAAATTACATTGAAGTATTTCTATTTTACTTCTTTAATGTTAATAATTATTCTTTTTTTTGTCGAACAGTCTTAACCTTATAATCATATAAATGAAGCGTATTGTGATTTTTGCTTCCGGAAGTGGTACCAATGCCGAAAATTTGATTACTTTTTTTAATCGCAGCGGGCGTGCATCCGTGGTTTTAGTATTAAGCAACAATTCACAAGCAAAAGTTTTAGAACGTGCAAAAAGATTAAAGGTTAATTCGCATTCCTTCGATAAAATTACATTTACAGAAACTGATGCTGTCTTAAATATTTTAAAGGCCTCCAAGCCAGATTTGATTGTGCTTGCGGGGTTTTTATGGAAATTCCCAGAAACTATTTTAAATGAATTCCCAAATAAGGTTATCAATATTCATCCGGCCTTGTTACCTAAATATGGAGGAAAAGGCATGTACGGAATGCATGTTCATGAGTCTGTAGTTAAAAATAAGGAAGCAGAAACTGGAATTACCATTCATTATGTGAATGAACATTATGATGAAGGCACCATTATTTTTCAGGCCAAATGTAAAGTAAGTCCAAATGATTCCCCTGAAGATGTAGCCCGTAAAATCCATGAATTGGAAATGGAGCATTTCCCCAGAGTTGTCCAGTCCTTGTTATTTCCTAAAAATGAATAAAAAAAAGAAAAAATATTATACGGTATGGAAAGGGCATCATCCTGGAGTTTTTGACTCTTGGGACCATTGTAAAGCACAGATCAAAGATTTCCATGGAGCACAATACAAATCGTTTGAAAGCTTTGATGCGGCTAAACAAGCCTTGAAAGGCAACTATAAAGATTATATTGGGAAAAATAAAATCATTAAACGTGAACTTTCTCAAGAAAAACTTAAGAAAATAGGGCTGCCTAATCATCATTCCATTTGCGTTGATGCAGCGGTTAGTGGCAATCCAGGTAAAATGGAATATCGAGGCGTAGATACCAAAACCAAGAAAGAGCTATTTAAACAAGGACCTTTTGAAGAAGGCACCAATAACATTGGAGAGTTTTTGGCTATTGTTCATGGATTGGCCTTTCTAAAACATAAAAATAGTGATCGCATAATTTATACCGATTCCAAAACAGCCATAAGCTGGATTAAAAAGAAAAACTGTAATACTAAATTAGAACGAAATAAAAAAAATAATGCCCTTTTTGAATTGGTTGAAAGAGCAATACAATGGCTTAAAACCAATACATACAATAATGTTATTGTAAAATGGGAAACCAAAGCCTGGGGAGAAATTCCTGCCGATTTTGGGCGAAAATAAATTCGTTTTTTAGTGCTTAAAAACCTTATATTTGCACAGAATTTTGAAACCTCTTCATGAGTAAATTAGTTATTGTTGGTACTGTGGCTTTTGACGCCATTGAAACCCCCTTTGGTAAGACAGACAAGATACTGGGTGGCGCTGCAACCTTTATAGGCTTGGCTGCTTCACAATTTAATGTAGACGCAGCAATTGTATCTATTGTGGGCGGTGATTTCCCTAAAAAATATTTGGATTTACTCTCGAACAGGAATATTAATATTTCAGGTGTTGAACTTGTTAAGGAGGGGAAAACGTTCTTTTGGAGCGGTAGGTATCATAATGATATGAACTCTCGAGATACTTTGGCAACCGAACTTAATGTTCTTGCCGATTTTAAGCCAGTCGTTCCCAAAGCTTATAGAGATGCTGAAATTGTAATGTTGGGTAATTTACATCCTTTGACCCAATTAAGTGTTTTGGACCAAATGGCTCAAGCGCCCAAACTGGTGGTTTTAGATACCATGAATTTTTGGATGGATTCAGCTTTGGATGACTTACATAAGGTAATGTCCCGTGTCGATGTCATTACCATTAATGATGAGGAAGCCAGACAACTAACTGGAGAGTTTTCGTTGGTTGTTGCCGCTCGAAAAATTCATGCCATGGGCCCAAAATATGTGGTTATTAAAAAAGGGGAACATGGTGCATTATTGTTTCATGATGATAATGTGTTTTATGCTCCGGCATTGCCTTTAGAAGAGGTTTTTGATCCCACGGGTGCTGGAGACACTTTTGCGGGTGGATTTGTGGGTTATATTGCCAATACTGGAGACACCTCATTTGAAAATCTTAAAAATGCTGTAATTTATGGTTCTACTTTAGCCTCTTTTTGTGTGGAAAAATTTGGAACTGAACGTATGTTGGATTTATCAAAAAATGAAATACATAAACGGTTGTTGCAATTTAAGCAATTGACACAATTTGAAATTGAATTAACATAACCTAACGCGCTCAAAATTGAGCGCGTTTTTAAATTAAATATTTAACACAAAAATGAGCGATAATATAAAACACGAATGTGGCATTGCTCTCATAAGGCTTTTAAAACCGCTTGAGTATTATAAGGAAAAATACGGAAGTGCTTTTTATGGTGTAAACAAAATGTACCTCATGATGGAAAAACAGCACAATCGAGGTCAAGATGGTGCTGGTTTTGCAAGTATAAAGTTAGACACCAAACCCGGAGAGCGCTATATTAGTAGAGTTCGATCGGTAGCCCAACAACCCATTCAGGATATATTTGACCAAATAAACCACCGGGTCAACAAAGAATATTTAGAACATCCTGAATATATTAATGATGTAGCTCTCCAAAAAAGATATATCCCTTATGTTGGTGAACTGCTTTTAGGTCATGTCCGTTATGGCACTTTTGGGAAAAACAGTGTAGAGAATGTACATCCATTTTTAAGGCAAAACAACTGGACGCACCGTAATCTTATTTTAGCAGGTAATTTCAACATGACCAATGTTAATGAATTATTTGAAGGCCTTGTCAGGTTGGGGCAACACCCAAAAGAAAAAACTGATACTGTTACTATTATGGAGAAAATTGGCCATTTTTTAGATGATGCTGTAGCCAAAAAATATAAGCAGTTGAAAAAAGAAGGATACAATAAAAATGAATGTAGCCCTTTAATTGCAGAACGATTAAATGTTGTTAAAATATTAAAACGAGCTTCTAAAAATTGGGATGGGGGTTATGCCATGGCTGGCCTTTTAGGTCATGGTGATTCATTTGTGCTTCGAGACCCTTCTGGTATTAGACCCGCTTATTATTATAAAGATGACGAAATTGTTGTTGTCGCTTCGGAACGTCCAGTAATCCAGACAGTTTTTAATGTTGAATTTGGCGATGTCAAAGAACTCAATCCTGGACACGCCATCATAACAAAAAAATCGGGTAAAACTACCATTTCAAAAATCATTCAACCATTAGAGCGAAAAGCCTGCTCTTTTGAACGTATTTATTTTTCAAGAGGGAGTGACGCAGAAATCTACCAAGAGCGTAAAGAACTTGGTAAATTGTTAATGCCGCGTGTTTTAAGTGCCATTGATTATGACACAAAAAATACGGTGTTTTCTTATATTCCAAATACAGCGGAAACTTCGTTTTACGGTATGGTGGAAATGGTTGAAAAACATCTTAATGAAAAGAAAACAAAAGCTATTTTAAAAGGGAAAAGAGAACTTTCGGCTGAAAAAGTAACCGAAATTCTTTCTGAACGACCGCGGATAGAAAAAATAGCGATTAAAGATGTTAAACTTCGCACCTTCATTACCGAAGATATCAGTCGTGACGATTTAGTAGCGCACGTCTATGATGTCACCTACGGGGTCATTAAGCCAACAGACAACCTCGTTATTATTGACGATAGCATTGTTAGGGGAACCACGTTGAAAAAAAGTATCATCAAAATGATGGATAGATTGCACCCTAAAAAAATAGTTGTTGTGTCTTCTGCTCCTCAAATTCGCTATCCGGATTGTTATGGTATCGATATGGCACGATTGGAAGATTTTATTGCCTTTAGGGCGATGATAGCACTTTTAAAAGAAACCAATAAGTATCATTTGGTAGAAGAAGTTTATCACAAGTGCAAAGCCCAAACAGAACTGGAAGATAAAGATGTTAGAAATCTCGTAAAGGATCTTTATGCTGAATTTACAGATGAAGCCATTGAAAATAAAATTGCAGAATTGGTTTGTGACAGCTCTATTAATGCCGAAGTGAAAATCATTTTTCAAGCCGTAGAAAACCTTCATAAGGCCTGTCCAAAAAACCTTGGTGATTGGTATTTCACTGGAAATTATCCTACCCCAGGAGGTAACCGAGTGGTAAACAAGTCTTTAATTAATTTTTATGAAGGAAATAAAGAAAGAGCATATTAGAGAAAATCTTATAATAAAACACTTAATCTAGGAAAACTGACTTTTTATCTTAAAAAAATGCATTTCATCTAATATTTAATAATTGATACTTAAAATAGATTTACATTAGCTCTACCATAACATAAGTAGGTTA
>JBBKXS010000163.1:0-4459 GCA_037969605.1 Flavobacteriaceae bacterium | reverse complement strand
CAAGTGCTCGACCTTTGGACTGATGAAAAATCCCCAATAATGGTTGCAACCACTGCTTTTGGTATGGGGATTGATAAAGAAAATGTAGGTTTAATAATTCATATTGAGCTGTTTCTTTGGAAAAACCACTAAAAGCAAAATGCTAGCAGTTAAAACAATAAAGAATAAAATTTTTCCTGACATATTTCAAATTTTTCTAATTTATATCATTAACGGTTTCTTGTTCTTCATAGATGCCTGAAACACCACCTGATATAATAAATTTCATAACTACAGAAGGATTTACATCAATTAACCTTACTTGATTTTTAGGTACTATGAACAATTCACCTGAAAAATTATACGAATGTGGGAAATAAACGGCTACCTTTTCCTTTTCATCAAGCATGCTTAAATCTTCTTCGGTCAAGAAACCTAACTTTTCTAGGTTCGATATAGGGTTCACTAAAACAATAACAGGTTTATTAAACTTCTTTTCATTGCCAACAAAAGCTGAAAAAAGGTCATTCAAAGCTGAAAATATCAGCTTAAGCAAAGGAGCTTTTTCAATAATCCGTTTAAATAGTACTTTAAATGGTCGGGCAAGTATACTCTGTCCAATTATCCCAACTAATACGAGAAATAAAAAGATTATTACTAATCCTAATCCTGGAATATCAATTTTAAAAATTTTCTCAAGTTTATCATCCAATATATTATCTATAAAATTGAATATTAAATAAATAATGTAAGCCGTAATTCCCAAGGGTGCGATATATAGCAAACCTTGTAGAAAATAATTAACTAATTTTTTCATAAAGCAAAAATAACTAAAAAATAAGTGTATGCTATAATTTTAAAAAATCAAAAATCTACTTTAAACTCTGCTTATAGTTGGTGGTTATATTTGTCTTTCAGCATGAAACACAACGTAGGGATATGTTTACTGGTGTAAATACACCCTTTATATAGACCTGCAAATCTAATAGATTTTAATCAAACTAAAATTGTTAGTGCTAATGTGTGCGTATATTTTAGTTTCAATTGAAAAGATTATATCAGTCGTTTCTCCTTCGTCATGACCTTTGATGCTATTTTTCAGGGCCATTGTTCCAATACTGGGGTTTGGAGTCTTCGGTTTCCTGTTCCCAATAGGCTCGTGTTACTTTGCGCCCATCAAAGGTTTGCAATTTGCGCTGGAACACCCAAATGGTTGGGTTAAACACCATATCGGTTACAGCTACGGTATATAATTGTGGGTCTTCTTCAACTTTCTTTTTATCGTCTTCAATAAGCACTTCAAATCCGTTAAATTCCAGAAGTTTTTTTAGGAAATCCCTTCTATCGGCATCTACGCCCTTTTCAACAAAGGTTACCCTTTGATCTTCAATGGTACCGAACATATGTTTTCCTGTTAATGCCATAATTCCTAAAACAAATTTTTACTTAACGCATCAATATAATCGTATAAAGGACTGTAAATTCCAAGCACTAATATACCAATGGCCGTAATGAGTAATCCCAATCTCATATAAATCTTGCTTTTAAAATACGGTATGGCGCTGTCGCTTTTTCGTAAAAACATCGCTCTTACTACCAGTAAATAATAATATAACGAAATGGTCACATTCACCACAGCTAAAAACACCAAAACATAATAACCTTCACTTGCTGCAGCGGTAAACAAAAAGAATTTACCAAAGAAGCCAGCAACCGGAGGTATTCCTGCCAAAGAAAACAAGCCCAACATCATGACCAGACTTAAATTAGGATTCGTTCTATATAATCCTTCATAATCTTTCATCTGTTCTTTTCCAGTCTGAAGTGAAATCGCCTGAACCACACCAAAGGCCGCCAAGTTTGAAAAGATATAAATCAGAACAAAATAAACCACCGTTGCGGTTCCCAATGGATTTCCAATAATCAATCCCAACAAAATAAAACCGGCTTGAGCAATGGATGAAAAGGCCAAAAAGCGTTTCATGTTTTGTTGTCGTAATGCGAACAAATTACCTATAAACATCGTTGCTACGGCAATCACATAAATCATGTTTTCCCAAATAGGCATTAAGGGTTTAAAAACGGTAAACAACAATATCATCAAAATAAAAACGGCGGCACCTTTCGAGATGACCGACAAATAGGAAGCAATGCTAATTGGAGCACCTTCATAAACATCGGCAGTCCAGAAATGAAAGGGCACCAATGAAATCTTGAATGCCAACCCAGTAAAAAACAATATAGCCCCTAAAGTGGTTAAATTGGATGCTGAAATAACTTCCATAACATCGTTAAAATAAATGGATCCCGAAGTGGCATATAGTATCGAAATTCCAAAGAGTGCAGTTCCTGAAGATAAGGCCGATGAGAGTATGAGTTTTATTCCTGATTCACTCGATATTCTTTTAGAAGTTTCATAAGCAGCTAAAGCAGCTATGGGTAACATGGACAATTCCAATCCCAAATAAAACATTAAAAAATCACCTGACGAAATCATAAAATACATCCCCAACAAGGAAGAAAATAGTAGCATAAAAAATTCCGTTCCTCTATTTTCCTGTACCAATTTTTCCTGTACCCAATCGGCCGATTGCAGCAATAAGATCAATACTCCAATATTTAGAACATTTTTAAAAAATTGAATCAGTGCGTTGGTTCGAAACATACCTCCAAACAGACTTCCGTAATCCACTGAAAAAAATCCAATTAAGGTATGTATCCCAAATAAAAAGATGGCCAAATGCACCGTATTGGTTTTTTTATTTGGAGACGTGAAAATTTCAGCTGCGACCAAGGCCAATATTATGGTCAGCAACAGCATCTCCTGTCTCATTAGTAAAAAATTGTCAATACTCATGTTTTGTTATCTATTTCAATTTTATAATAATCTTTGAAGAAAAGGTTTTAAACTGTCAAAAATGGTTTCACTTAACCAAAAAGGTGCAACGCCAATGGCCACAATCGGAATCAATAATAACAGGATTCCAAATCTTTCATACCAAGTCACTTTTTCCAAGGTCAAAAAGGCTTCATTTTTAATTGGGCCCATGAGCATCATTCCCACGACACGCAAAATATAAACGGCGGTGACCACTATTGCCGATATCGAAATAATGGTGGCAACCCTATAAAACATATTGTCATGTTGAAATGCGCCGACAAAAATGTTCATTTCGGCTACAAATCCACTAAAACCAGGCAGTCCCAATGATGCTAAACCGGCTATGACATAAATTACAGATATAAACGGAATCACTTTTAATAAACCTCCTAATTTGGTCACGTCTCTTGTATGTGTTCGTTCGTAAATCATTCCAATCAAAGCAAAGAATAAAGCCGTCATAAATCCATGTGAAAGGGATTGCAAAATGGCCCCATTCCATGCCGTTTTGTTGAACATCAGTAAAGCGAACAATACCATGCCCAAATGACTTACCGATGAATAGGCATTGATATATTTTAAATCGGTTTGCCTTATGGCTGCAAAGGCTCCATAGATGACACCAAAGGCTGATAAAATAATAAAGACCCATGACCAGTCCAATGCCCCTTCTGGCAACAAATACATGGCAACCCTAAACACACCATATCCTCCCAATTTCATCAATACGCCTGCATGCAACATGGAGACAGCTGTTGGTGCCGAGGCATGACCATCGGGCGACCAGGTGTGAAATGGAAACAATCCACCAATAACTGCAAAACCGATAAAGGTTAATGGGAAAAATATTTTTTGAGCTTCAAATGGAATATTTACTTTGGCAATTTCTAAAATATTAAAGGTCAATGGACCTCCATCGGCATTGGAATTGAAGTAAATTCCTAATATTCCAACCAATAAAATGGCTGAAGCTCCCATGAGCATTAAGGTTAATTTCATGGCCGAAAATTCCTTTGGGCCAGAACCCCAAATTCCTATCAATAGGTACATTGGAATCACAGCAACTTCAAAGAATACGAACATGGTAAACAAATCGATGGAAATAAAGAAACCATAAACCCCAATAGACAAGACAATAAGGGAAATAAAAAATTCTTTAGGCAGATCAAACATTTTCCATGAAATAAAAACCCCCGCAAGAACAACAATGGATGTTAATACCAACAAGGCTACCGAAATGCCATCGACACCAACACTATAATGAATATTGAAGGGTTTAAACCACATGATGTCGTTGGTAAAAACCATAATTTCAGTATTATGCACTTTTTCTTGAATATAGGCAAACACCAGATTAATGGACATCCCAAGTTGGATAATGCTTCCAACCATAGAAACCACTCTGGCCTGTTTTAGACTTTTAGTAAAAACCAAAGCCAAAATGGTCACAATTGGAACGATTAGAAAAAGTGATAAAATATCCATATTACTCTTTTAACTTGTCCATAAATAAATAAACACCAATGCCAGAACTACTGCTCCGGCAATAAAAGAAAAGGCATAATCCTGAACTTTTCCAGACTGCAATCCTTTTATTTT
>JBBKXS010000162.1:0-4050 GCA_037969605.1 Flavobacteriaceae bacterium | reverse complement strand
AACCATAACACGTACATTCGAGTTGCCACGTAAGCTGATGTCTCCAGTTTGAGCATCAACACTAACAGATGGTATTCCCACCATAATATCGGAAGCTGTGCCACTTGCAGCCAAATCTTTCCCAATGGTTATGACTTTTCTATCTACTTTTTGTTGAATGGTTGATACTTCGGCAACTACTGTAACTTCATCAAGTCCAGCTGCTTGTTCTTCTAGTCCAATATTACCTAAATCTACTTTGTAATTACCTCTGCCAATATTAACCTCTTTGGTTACGGTTTTAAATCCTATATATTGGATGCTTACAAGATGTTTGCCATCAGGAATGTTCTCAATTTTAAATTCGCCCTGTTCATCAGTAATTCCACCAGTAACGATATCACCGGATTCATTTTTGATAACAACGTTTACATAAGGTAGTGGGGAGTTGAGACTTAAGTCTATTACTTTACCGGTAATAGTGCCTTCTCTTTCATTATCACTAATTACGGTTGATGCTTGTATATTCGTTATGGAAATAATCGATAGCAAGCACAATAAGAATAATTTTTTCATTTTTTGATTGATTGATTAGTTAAATAATTTGATTACTACTTGGTAGACGATTATTTTTGGAATCTGTTACTAAAATTAATAGTTCTTAACATCTTTTTAACATATATGAATCATAAAACCCTTGTCTTCGGTGCTTCATTGAATCCTTCTAGATACGCTAATCTTGTAATTAAAAAATTAGTTAAAGGTGGTCATGAGGTCGTGGCTTTTGGAATGAAAAAAGGAGTGGTTGAAGGCATTGCAATTGACACTGAATTAAAATATTACAATGACATAGATACGGTGACCTTTTATTTGAATGCCCAAAAACAAAAAGCGTATTACCAATATATAACAGCATTAAAACCCAAGCGAGTGATTTTCAATCCAGGAACTGAAAACCCTGAGTTTTATAGTATTTTAAGAGAAAACCATATTGAATTTGAAGTGGCTTGTAATTTGACTTTATTGTCTACGAATCAATATTAAACCTAAAAAGGTGAGAAATCCATTAAGAATTAGCAATTCGTAACCAAACTTATAACCGCCAATATATTGAGAAGGGATATTGGCAATTAAATAACTGACCAATACTGATGCCACGGCTATATAAGGAACCAAATTATCCTTTATTTTAAAATTAGTTAGTATGCCAAATGCAAATAATCCTAATAATGGGCCATAAGTATAACCTGCTACAGTTAGGATTCCACTTATAACACTTTGATTTAAAATATAATAAAAACAAATTATAACAACAATCATTAAAACACTCATGCCAATATGCACTTTTTTTCGAGTGCCTTTTTGAGTATGTTCAGGTTGTTTTTCAATATTTAAAAAATCAATACAAAACGATGTAGTTAAAGCCGTAAGGGCACTGTCTGCACTAGAGTATGCAGCTGCAATTAGACCCAACATAAAAAATACAGCAACCGAAATTCCTAAATTTGAATTGAGTGCAATCTCGGGGTATAACAAATCTGTTTTTATAACACCATCTACTACAGGGATATTAATACCATTTGTACTAGCGTAAACAAATAATAACGCTCCTAATAGTAAGAAAATAAAATTTACAAATACTAATATAACACTAAAGACTACCATATTTTTTTGAGCATCTTTTAGAGTTCTGCAGGTTAAATTTTTCTGCATCATATCTTGATCTAAACCAGTCATGCAAATGGCAATAAACATTCCGCCAAAAAATTGCTTTAAAAAATGATTTTTTGCTAAAAAGTCTTCAAAAAAGAAGATTTTATCGTACGTTTTAATGGCTTCGCTGCCAATAAAATCACCTAATCCCCATCCCATTTCATTGTAAATAAGTACAATTGTTATAATTAAAGCAAGTAGCATTAACAAGGTTTGAATTGTATCTGTCCAAACGACAGTTTTTACACCACCTCTAAATGTATAAATAAGAATAAGTAATACCGAAATTATAACTGTAAACGGGAATGGAAATCCCCAATGTTTAAAAACATATTCGTGTAAAACGCTTGCGACTAAAAATAACCTAAAAGCAGAACCCAGGACTCTCGATATAAAAAAGAAAAGTGCACCTGTTTTATGGCTTACAACTCCAAAACGGGACCCTAAATATTCATATATTGAAGTTACATTCAATTTGTAATAAACAGGCATTAAAACAAATGCAATTACCATATAGCCCATAAGGTATCCGAAAACGACCTGCATATAGCCAAACATGCCAGTTCCAACATCGCCTGGAACGGAAATAAAAGTAACACCGCTAAGTGATGTGCCAATCATGCCAAAAGCGACCAAAATCCATGGAGACGATTTGTTGGCTTTAAAAAAGGCTTCGTTGCTATCTTCCTTTCCCGTTAAATAAGAAATAAAGATTAAAATCCCAAAATATAAAGTAATTAAAAGGAGAACATGAGTAGGTTGCATAATCAAGAAATATATCCATCGAAATATACAAAATAAACAATTCAAAATAGGAATGGATATAATTTCGTAAAATGCTTTAATTTAGCAGTTATGGAATTTTCATCTAAATTATTGGAAAATGCGGTCAACGAAATGTCTTTGCTTCCTGGCGTTGGCAAACGTACGGCGTTACGTTTGGTATTGCACCTATTAAGACAACCCAACCATCAAACACTGGATTTGGCTGAGGCTTTGAGCAAATTGAGAAAAGAGATAAAGTTCTGTATAAAATGCCATAATATTAGTGATTCCGATTTATGCGAAATTTGTAAAAACCCCCACAGAAATGAGGAGATTATCTGTGTGGTTGAAGATATAAGGGATGTTATGGCTATTGAAAACACTAATTCCTTTAAAGGATTATATCATGTTTTGGGAGGTAAAATTTCTCCAATGGATGGAATTGGCCCTAACGATTTAAACATTCAACCCTTGGTTGAAAAAGTAAAGCATGGGAAAATAAAAGAATTAATTTTTGCCTTGGGCTCAACCATGGAAGGGGACACTACCAATTTTTATATCTATAAGCAAATTCAGGATTTTGAGGTTACGACCTCTACTATTGCAAGGGGAATTTCGGTAGGAAATGAGTTGGAATATACCGATGAAGTTACCCTCGGTAGAAGTATCATCAACAGAATTCCTTTTGAAGCCTCTTTAAAACTATAATATCAATAATTGGTTTTAGTGCTTGTAGAAATCAGTTTTAAATTTATATGTTTTTGATTTTTATCAACTGGGAACACTTACTTTGAAAATGAATAAGAAGCAACATTAAATGCAGGTAATAACTCTTAATAAGGAAGCTTTATTAAAAAAGTGCTCTGAACTTTTCTCTAATTTAGAAATTCAACCAGATATGGTTGTAGGGATTCTAAATGGTGGTAGGTATCTGCTAAATGACATTAAAAACCAAAATAGGTTTAATTGCAATCAGTTTCATCTATTGAAACTTTCAAAAAATAATAGTTTAAAAGATCTTTTTTTTGTCAGGTTTATTTTAAAAAAATTACCATATGCAATCTCAAATAGGTTAAGAGTTTATGAATCTACAAAGGTTAGAAAATCGATTAACTCGTTGAATATAAATGAACTATTTGATCATCAAATTGAATTTGATTTTAATTCGATCAAAAAAGAGACAATTAAAGTGATTTTGATAGTTGATGATGCCATAGATACAGGAAGAACAATGTTTATGGTAAAACGACATTTGGAAAAATTGTTTCCAGACGCTAAAATTATAACATTAGTAATATCATGGACTTTAGAAAATTCAATCGTTAAACCAGATTATTACCTTTTTAAGAACGTGCTGGTAAGATTTCCATGGTCTCAAGATTATAAAGAAAAAGATTTTGAATAAAAAAGTATTGGTTGTTGATCTCGATGGAACGCTGTATTCTATAAATACATTTCATCATTTTTTAAAGTATCTCATCTTTCATTGTATTAAGACTTTCAGAATACTCTTATTAATAAAAATTGTAGGTATTTTTATTTTCAGAATTTTTAAGATTTCAACCCATGCCAAAATGAAATATGATATTCTAA
>JBBKXS010000161.1:0-4668 GCA_037969605.1 Flavobacteriaceae bacterium | reverse complement strand
ACGTAAAGCAACACAAAAAGAAGATTAAAAATACGTTCGTTCTCATTCAGATAGCGATAGCTACCAAAGATATTATAAATCGCGCTTTTTTAATAATCTGTAGGATAAAAAGATAAATATGGCAGTCCAACCCAAAACAATGGCAATTTCGTGCCAATGTACGGCATAGTCATACACTAAATCATTTTTTTCAGGGAATTTGGTCATTACAATTCTCTGAAACGGTTGATCTATGAGTTTATACATCGATTTTAACGGAAAGTAATTCTGTATTTTATCAGCAAGATTATAATTAAATTGCCAGGTAATTAGGCCCAATATGATGTTTTCCAAAATAAACAACACAAACAAAAAACCTAATGCAAATGCCGAGCGTTTTACCAACATGCCACAGAATAAACATAAGCTAAAAAAGCCAACAAGTTTTACAAAGTAGGCTAATAAAAAGTCGGTTTCTCTTATAATGATTGCAACTTCTGTATAGCTTGAATAATATAACCCTATAATTAAAGATGCAAACCCAATTAGAACAGTGGCCACCAGCGAGAAGAATACGATTGTATAAAATTTTGAAAGGATAAATTCCTTTTTGCTTAAACCATCTATTAGATTTTGTTTTATTGTCTTGTTGCTATATTCATTGCCTATCATACTCACCACTACAATGGCAAAGAAAAATTTGAACTGTGCGGCAAAAAACGTGGTTATATGCCAAATAATTGGGAAATTAAAAATCCCCAATTCACCTAATTCCAAAGTAAAAAAACCAAAGAAATTTATTTTGATCGATGATAAAACCAAAACTGTAAAAGGCAAAATAAATGAAATAAAGATGAGCACTTTACTGGCTCTATTCAATAAAAGTTTTTGTAATTCTAATTTTATGAGTCGTAACATGATGTTTTGATTGATGGTTAGTTTTTGTCCGTAAGTTGCAAAAATTGTTCTTCCAAACTTTCTTTGCGTTTTACCAAATGCGAAAGCGTAATCCCTTTTTTAAACATGATGGTGTTAAATTCGGTAGCATCCATGGGCTCATTTAAAAAGGCGGTAATCAATTCGTTTTCAATTTTAAGGTTTCCAAATCTGGCATCGGTTTCCAACGCTTTCATTAACTCATCACGCTTGTTGGATTTTAATTCAAAAAAACCATGGCTGGAGATCATTTCCTCTACAGGACCGGAATATAATTTCACCCCTTTTCTCAATACAACAACATGGGAGCATACTTTTTCAACTTCATCGAGTAGGTGTGAAGCTAGTAAAATGGTGGTCCCTTCACTCGCAATTTGTTTTATAAGCGACCGTATTTGATGAATTCCCTGTGGATCCAATCCGTTTGTTGGTTCGTCAAGGATCAATATTTCGGGATCGTTCAACAAGGCAGAAGCAATTGCCAATCGTTGTTTCATTCCTAGAGAGTAGGTACTGAATTTGTCATTCTTTCTATCCAATAAACCAACAAGGTCCAGTTTTTCTTCTATTTTACTATAGTCCACCTCTTTAATTTTACAAACCAATTTAAGATTTTGGTAAGCAGACATGTAAGGATAAAAGTTTGGTCGCTCAATAATGGCTCCCACTTTTTTTAAAGCATCATGTGTTGTGGTATTTCCGTCAAACCAGTGGAAATTACCTTCGGTTTTATTGACAACGTTTAAAACAATGCCCAAAGTTGTTGATTTCCCGCTGCCGTTTGGGCCTAATATGCCGTAAACATTTCCTTTATTAATAGTAAATGTAAGGTCTTTGACTGCAGTTAAATAGCCGAATTTTTTAGTAAGATTGTTGATGGTTAGGATGGTCTCCAAAATGTATTTTTTTTAATGCTGAAATCATTTCAACATAGGTTGGTATTGAAAGTATGACGATAGTCTTTAAAAATTGTTACAGGATTACCCGTAAAAAGCTTTAAATTAGATGCGGTTATAAAGATATGGAAGATTTAAAAATTTCAAAGAAGAAACCGTCATTTCCTGTCACCAAAAAATTGCATGACTATCTTACTGAATATAACAGAAATATACGCTTGCCCATTTTTTATGACGATTTATTGAGGTTTCAGGGTTCAGTGGTTGTCTTTGATAAACATGAGGAGGATACACTTTGGATCCGTGTGTATTATAATGAGTTTGAACGTCAGGATATCGACTTGAACTTAAAAAAAGTATATACCATTCTACACTCCGATGGTAATGAAAGAACACTTCCTTTTTTGAGTGTTGATGCCATTGATTATTGCACATTTGGGAACTCAAAGCCATTTAGAATAAAAATCAGAAACATTTTAAATGACAACTATACCTATTTTTATGTTAAACAAGCCGATGCCTCCCGTATTTATGGCCTGGAATTGGAACATATGTTGTCGCCTTATAATTTAAACTTTTTAGTTTCAAAAAGCACTTTAATTGAAGAGCATATTGCTGGTGTCCCTGGAGATGAATTCATTAAAAGTATGCTTCCTGAATGTAGCGAACCTGAAAAATCACAGATTGCCAAGGAATTTGTGAAATTCAATGAACGGTGCATGATTAGATTACTTGGTGACATGCGATCGTATAACTATGTTATTGTACCAACACACGATTTTGATCACGTGGTCTATAAAATACGAGCGATAGATTTTGATCAACAATGCTATGAAGGAAAATTTAATATTTACAGGCCTCAATTTTTTAAGGAAAACATTAAAATGGTGGAATTGGTTCAGGAAAAATTCCAGAAAGAATCGGTTGATCAATACAAATTGGAAGAACGATCTATTATTGCAAAACGTTTGATTAGTTATCACGATAGAATTGCCGAATTGTTGGATTGTATGGTTCATGATTCTATTTCAAAACCTGAAAATATTAAAGCGTTAAAAACCACCATTTTTGAATATACCCAAGACGTCAAATTTAAACGAAGTAAAAATATGGGTGAAATCGTTAAAAATGCTTTGGCATTTGTACAACGAAATTATCAAAATGTAAACACGAAAAATATTTAATTCCAATGCTCATCAAAATCGAGTTGGTCGTAATCATCAATATTCAAATCGTCTTCAATTTCGTTTTCATCGAAATCTTCAGCTTCAAATGATTTTTCTGGAGCCTCATCCGGGAGTTGTCCATGAACAAACATAAGGTTAGGATAATCTGTCCCAGGAGATTCATCTACAATTTCAGCCAATTCCACAAAAAAAGTCCACAAACTCAAAAAGTCATAGATGTAAATCAATTTGGTTTGCATTTCAAATACCACGTCATTGATTGCAGTTTCATTCATTAGCCTTACGGATTCATCTACTTCGCTAACATCGAACATTGAGATTTCTTCACCTTGATTCCAGTTATCGTCGCTAATATAGAATGAGGCCATTTCCAACCCGTTGAAACCAAACGATTGTGCAATAGCGTTGTGAAGGTCTTCCAAAGTATCGGTTTCCCGAATCTCTAGATCTCTTAACACGTCCTGATCGGTATCATTATCAAAAATGACTCTAAATCTGTAAATCATATTTAAAACTTGTTTTGCAAAGGTATGTTTTTTTGAATCATTTACTGAAGCGATGCAGAGTAAATATCATGACAGTTAGTAATAAAAATGCCCCAATTTGATGGGCTACCCCCAACCAAACAGGTACTTGATAAACAATGGTCAGAACGCCCAATAAAAATTGAAGGCCAACAATAATCAATAACGCATTAAGACCATTTAATTGATAACATGTTAGGTCTCTTTTTTTTCCTTTATACCAAATTGCCAAAACGAAAGCTACCACTATATAGGCTAACATTCTATGCACAAATTGAACACCACTTTTGCCTTCAATAAAATTTTTATAAATGGGACTTTGTTCTTGATATACGGTTTGGTGCATAAACTTGCCTTCGCTCATCATGGGCCAATGATTGTGGATAAATCCAGCATCTAAGCCTGCTACAAAAGCGCCAAAAATAATTTGTAAAAACAAAATAGCCAATCCCCACCTCACTAGTTTTCTGAAACCTTTGTCAATTTGTTTTTTATCTGGAAAGATTAAATCCAAAGCCACCCAAAACGTATAAGCGAACGTAACAAAGGCCGTTGTTAAATGGGCTGCCAATCTGTAATGACTTACATCAGGGTTGTCAACCAAGCCGCTTTTTACCATGTACCAACCCAAAAACCCTTGAAAGGCTCCCAAGCCTAAAAGAAGGATTGCTTTTTTTATGGTTGGCTTTGTAAGTTGCTTCTTAATTAAAAAATATAAGAACGGAATAAAGAACACAAGACCAATCATTCTACCGATAAAGCGATGCAACCATTCCCAAAAGTAAATATCCTTAAAATCTTCTAATGTGAAATGGTTGTTTAATTTTTGGTATTCTGGGTATAGTTTGTAAAGATCAAATGCCTCTTGCCATTCTACTTGATTCATTGGCGGAAGGGTTCCAGAAATTAATTTATAATTTGAAATAGACAATCCAGAGTGGGTCAGTCTTGTGATACCACCAATCACCACCATCACGAAGATCAAGAAACATCCAGTTAACAGCCAGTAAACGACTCCTTTATTGTCTTTTTTAAAATTTGCCACAAATGAACTAAATTATTGTTTTCTCCTATTGCCTATTGCCTATTGCCTATTGCCTATTGCCTATTGCCTATTGCCTATTGCCTATTGCCTTCAATCCCAAC
>JBBKXS010000160.1:0-5829 GCA_037969605.1 Flavobacteriaceae bacterium | reverse complement strand
GATAATAAAAGGTCGGCACTACTAGAACTAAATGTAGACGCATCACCATCAATGTCAATATATTGCATGGATATATCCTGATTGTCTTTTGTAAGATCATTAAAGGGAAGATTATCTTTTCCAAGGATATTATTTCCTATGACAAGCATACTACCCCTTACATCCAAATTTTCCCTTACGGTAAATGGCTTATAGGTTTGAGCATAAGAGCATATACTCAATAATACTATTAAGGCAACAATTACATTCTTTAAATAAGTAGGTTTTTTCATGATAGCTTTTTTTTTTGCAATTCTTTTTCTCGTGGGCAACTTAAAAAAGATTAACCAAACTATTTTTTCACATTTTAATTTTCAATTTTAATAATCGACATATTAGCATTATATGATTTACTTCCTCTCGATTCCAGAGCTTTATTAGCTTCACTTACACTGTCAAATTTTTCGTAGTAAATAAAATATTTGCTACTGTTAACATCATAGAAGAAGTTGATATCATATTGTCCAACAGAAACTGCTTTAGTTAAAAACTCATTTCGTTTTTCAACATCAGTATGTACTGCAATAACCATGTAGTATCCGCTTTCCGTATTTTTAACATCTTTTATTACTTGTATATTACCACTCTGTTCTTCACCAAAATCAAAATCATCTGACTTAAACTGTACGGTAGTTACAGGTGTATTCGCTTTAATCTGGTTTAATGTCAATCTGTCTTTTAAATACTTGTCCTGTTCATTATCGTAAGCAGCACGTCTAATTCTACGTTTGCGCTCAACTTCAGTAGCCACTTTGATGTCTTCCAATTTTGAAACCAATTGTTCTTTAGATTGTATGGTTTGAAATTGATCAGACTTTAATTCCTGTATCTTTTTTTGATAAAAAATATTGGTTGAATCTCTGCGATCAGGTACGTCTTTAAACCTTTCATTAAATAAATTTTCAAACTCTGTGATTTTATTATCTTGTGTTTTAATAGCATTATCAATCTCTAATTTTAAAGATTCCAGCGCCATATTTTCGGCTGTTAAGCTTTTAAAGGGTTTAGGTGCCACAAATATTCCTTGTTCACTCAAATCATTTTCTTCCTTCATATCATTAAGGTCTTTTTCTTTGCTGGTCACGGCTTCTTCTAACCTACTCAATAATTCTTGTTGCGTTCTTTTAAACTCTTCGGTCAATTTATCCAAATCATTCATGGATCTGGTTGTCCAATCAGTAGGTACAATATCCGATGCTGCTTGAGCATCTGTTTCAGCTTTTAATCTAGCTGCTTCTTCAGCAATTGCGGTAGCTTCTTCAGTTTTTAACCTTAATTCCTCTTCAACTTTTAATCTCGTTTCTTCATCGGCTTTGGCTTGAGCCTCTGCTTCCAATTTTAATCTGGCTTCTTCGTCTACTTTAGCTTTAGTTTCAGCTTCTAATTTTAATCTTGCTACTTCAGCTGTTTTAATTTTAGTTTCAGCTTCCAATTTTAATCTGGCTGCTTCGTCTGCTTTGGCTTTTGTTTCAGCTTCTAATTTTAATTTTGCTGCTTCGTCTGCTTTGGCTTTAGTTTCAGCTTCTAATTTTAATCTAGCATCTTCATCTGATTTAGCTTGAACCACTGCTTCTTCTTTTAATCTGGCTGCTTCAGTTGCATTGGCTTTAGCTTCCTCTAATTCAATTAATCTTGCTTCGTTATCCGCTTTGGCTTGAGCTCTAGCTCCTTCAGCTAATTTGGATTTTTCTATACCGCTTGCTGTTGGTTTTTTAGGGGTTTTACCTTTTGCGACACTACCTCGTGGTCCA
Organism: Flavobacteriaceae bacterium; assembly: GCA_037969605.1. Lineage (GTDB taxonomy): Bacteria > Bacteroidota > Bacteroidia > Flavobacteriales > Flavobacteriaceae > Geojedonia. The sequence continues at coordinate 4,039 of JBBKXS010000160.1, read as the reverse complement.
TTTTTTGAAAAGATTAATGCTTCATCTTCGTCATTACCACCGTAATTATATCTGTCTTTGTTTTTAAATTTATAAGCCAAGGTTATTTCATGAGAACTTCCAAAGTTTGACAAATTGCCCATACCTTTTTCATAATTATACTCAATGGAAATTTGTTCGCTTATATTGAGACCTATTCCTGCTGACATGCCATAAAAACTGCTATATCCTGCTTGAGCCCAAATTCCTTTAGGAACAGTTATCATCGCGATTCCCGATACTATGGTATTATCTTTTATGAATTCAGACCTGACCAAACCAGAAAATTTCGCTTGATCAAAAAAACCACTACTTTGAAGATATCCCGTGTACATGATATGTGCCTGCACACCTTGCTTAGGATCTTCTTCAACCATTTTAGATGTTTTGAGATTGTACAGAACTATATTATTAACCGATAGTCCAAAATCAAAAAAGGTTGTCCCGTAGTTTATACCAGGGTTAATGGTAAGCAATGTATTTGAAGGGATATTATCTAATGAAGGATCTGGAAAGTTGGTAATCACTTTTCCTTTATTTAAACCACTTTTGTAAATTCCCAGATTCATACCAAAGGTCAAATTACTTTCTCTAGCAAGAGTAACATTATAGGCAAAATTAAAAACACCTCCAAAAGTGGTCAATACACCATAATTTTGTTGGAAGAGTCCGACTCCCAAACCTGAATTTTCTCTAAAACGACCTGAATAACTGGCTAGGTAGGTTAGCGGGGCATCATCAAATTGCACCCATTCCCTTTTATTGTAAAAGCTTAAATAACTATTTTGCTCTCTTACAAAACTAAAGGTGGGGTTTAAAAGATATCTGTTAAATTTTAAAGAATTTCTTATAGGTATATCCAACGAAACAACTCCGTCTTCCTGAGAATGTGTAAGTTGTATCGAAAATAGGATTAAAACCATATATAATAGATATTCTTTCATATTATTTAATGACCGTTATCGAACCTTTACGAGTTTTTTTATCCTGAGTTGTAATGATGTAATAAAAAACAGAATTTACCTCTTTAAAATTCAATTGATTTTGCGGCCAATTATTTTGATAATCATTAGTTTGAAGCACAGCTTCTCCCTTTGAATTCAACACGATCACTTCGGTGTTGGTACCACTTACATAGTTTTGAGGGATAATCCATGTATCATTTACGCCATCTCCGTTCGGACTAATTAAATTTGGAATTTTTGCAACATCGGGAAATGGCTCCATTAACGTAAAAACAAATTCGTTGGATGCAATACATCCAGAGGTTTGGGTAATTACAACCTTATAATTACCAAGCGCAGAAGCTTCGTAGCTATTACTGGTCGCACTTGTAATTATCGTTTCATTAAAGTACCATTCAAAATCTGGATTCATGGCATCGGTTGTTACTGTGGCAACCAAAGTTTCACCTTCTTGCACAACATTGGTGCCTGAAACATCAATACTGCTTGAAAAACCATTGTTTTCAAGATCGATAGAGGCATTGGTTACACAATTTCCTAAATCAATGGTAACTGAATAGGTACCAGCTTCATCTGTTGTATACATTTGATCAGTTGCACCAGAAATTTCTGTACCATCTTTGTACCATTTATAACTTTCTCCATTTATAGCACTTAATGTTGTTGGCCCTTCACTGGAACAATAGGGATTACCAAGGCTGGAACTAATTGAACTTGTCGTTGTAGTAGTTGCTTCACTAACTGTTACTCGGTTTGAGTATGAATTAGAGGTACAGGACCCATAATCTGTCCTAACAAAATAAGTTCCTGGTTGATTTACAGATAACGATTCTCCTGAAGCGACAAATACAGAGGTTGTTGGACTGGTTTCCTTATACCAATTGAAATTCAATGATGGATATTGTAAAGGCGAATCATTAGATTCGGTTCCTGGATTATCGATGGTTAATAAATAACTACCTCCAGAACAATATGCACCCGTTGAAATTAAATTATTAATGGAAAACGGACTATCCTGCACTTTATAATACGCAGGAAAGGCAACAGAATTTGTACTATTGGCAACTGGATTGGTGCTTTTTACCCTTACTTTATAGGCTTCTCCAACAGTTGTAGTTGGCAAAGGGAAACTTAAAGTTGCTGGAGACGTAGTAACAGCTCCCGCATTAGAAGTAAAGACTACTGTTGGACTTGAAAAACTACCGCTTGGATCGGAAAGTTCTATGATAAACTGATTTGACGACCCCAATGAAGTTTCAGGTGAAAAAGTAAATGTTACATTATAGGAGTTAAATGAAGAACTGGCACAAGCCTGACTAAACCCTAAATTGGGTGTGCCGATAACTATTTGTGCATTTAAGTTAACAGTTAAAAATAATACTACTAAAAATAAAATATTAATTAAAGTAAAGTTCCTCATTTGTTATTGTTTTTTTCAGTACTTGAACTTCTGATCACTTTTTAAATAAGGACACTTATTAATCCTTAATTAAATCTTCATCGATTTCGTTTATGGCAATTATTTTATTGATTCGCAATCTAAAATCAGGTCTTTTTGCATTTCTTAAATCAATAAAAGTCTCTGAATTACCTCCATTAGAGTAAACATTAAAAAACGAAGAGTTGCCATACCAATTTTCTAAATCTTCATTGTTGGCATTATTTTCAACATAAATGTTTCCACTACAATTGTTGAAATACATATCTGTAAACTTGATTTTTTCCAAATTTTCCTGATTGACTTTTATTTTTTCTTCGAAAATAACTGCAGGATTGAAACCTGAAATAACACTTTTATTCATATCGATTGATGCATTTTGGCCAACATAAACTGCTTCTCTAATCAATCCTTGCTTAATGTCAGATTTGATATCATCACTTTCATTTAAAAAAGTTAAATTTTGTGCATCTACAAAGGTTCCCTTCTTAGTTAAATCAACTTCTTCCTTTTTGTCATATGAAGCAACTTGTAGGCATCTAGCACCATTAATACTGGATATATAAGGAGAACGTATGGCCAATGAGTTAATTAATTTACATTGGGTTCCGTAGTTAAAATTAAAGTCATTGCCGTTAGTTCTATAAGAAACAGCTTTTGATAAATTAATCTCTCCACCCCATACTTCAAATGAGCTACCAGCAGAATAACTTACCATGATATTTTCTAAGACGGTTTTGCTTCCAACGCTCGCCAATAAAAGTCCATTAAGATTTCCTACTCCTTTTATTTTCTTTCCTGCGTATTCTATTCTAACATATCGCAATATACCTGAGTTACTTTCTGTTTTTGTACCTCCATAATTGGTATTCCCGTAAGAAGCCGGATCAAGTTGTGAATAGAAAGATGCCACAGAGCCATTTCCAAATTTATTTGTTGGAGCATCTCCAAGTAGGATCAACCCACCCCAATCTCCTGGTTTTTTTACACTTCTGTTCGAAGTAAAAATAATGGGGTCGGTTTCTAACCCATCTGCAATTATAGTTGCACCTCTACTAATTGTTAGTGTTGCATTTGATTCATAATCACCGATTATTACTGTTCCAGGTTCAATTAAAAGTGTAACATTTTCTGAAACAAACACATTTCCCAAAAGCATGTAGGTATATTTCTTGGATAACTTAGTGTCTTTAGTAATATTACCCGTTAATATTTGAGTAACTTCACCATGATCCACTACGTTTGGGTTGAATTCTGTCCAGTTATTTAACCAATTGGTTCTTCCAACTATTCCCTTTTCTTGCTGTGCAAAGACATTTCCAACTAGCAGGATAAAAACAAATGTGATTTGAGTAAAGTTTTTCATATCGAAAAAATTAAATTTATATTCTGATTATAATACACAATCTTACCACAAAAATCCATAAAATGCAAATTTAATCGACGAAATACACAATTTTTTAATATATTCTTGTGAGTCAAAAATTTAATATATGATTCTCACTTAAGATATTAGTCATAAATATTTGTATTTGAAAACATTAAAAAACAGTTGAAAAAAGAATTTTATAGTTTAATTTTTAAATAAAAAATAGCTCTTTAACTAGTTTTTAACAAC
>JBBKXS010000159.1:0-2530 GCA_037969605.1 Flavobacteriaceae bacterium | reverse complement strand
ATTCTGTACATAGACGAATGATTTCGTTTGTACCTCCTATATTAGCTTTTCTCATTGAGCTATAATCTAACAAATAATTAACGAGTGCTCCACTGTGATATACAACATCTATTTTATTGCTTAGGTAATTCCAATTTTCAGAAGATATTCCTAATCTCGTTTTTGTTAATTCACCACAAATGGCATGAACTCTATCATCAAATTTTTCTTGAATATCTTCTGTACAAGCTAATTGTTTAAAGGCCTCCTTTAATCGTATTAATGCTGTTTCGTTATCCTTTGCACGCACTAAAACATATATATGTCCTTGGTTTTGTTCTAGAAGGCTTTTAATTAAAAAGGGTCCAAAAAAACCAGTTCCTCCTGTTAAAAAAAATGTACCATCAGATTTGGTGTGTTCTAAATTATTAAATGGCACTTTGCATTTAACATCGGCCTTCATTAATTCCAATTCTGTTTTTACATATTCTTGGTGAATCCTTTGAAACGCTTTTTGAAATTTAAATTTGGAAAGCTTTGATGAAGACTTCAGCCCTTTTAATATTTCAAATAATTCAGAAACTGCAATTTTCTGAATAATTCTTAAATCAATATCTTGAGACAATTCATCATAACCATTTTGTTTAACATAGCTTTTAAGATCATGACCAAATTCAGCAATTTTTAATGAGTCCAACCCTGCTTTACCTAAAGGCTGTATCTCACTTCCTGTAAGATTATAATTCAGAAATAGTCTCTGGTAATCTGGTATATTCGTTGCTGCGTTGTAATTTAATTCATGCAAAGGTTCAACTGCAAAATCATTTATTGCTTCATGATCTATTTCTGTTTTATCAATAATCTGAAAATCGTTTTTTAAATAGCGGTTTTTATTTTCGTATCGCTTTATCTTTCCTGAACTTGTTTTTGATAATTCTCGGGCTGGAACGAAAATGATCGTATTGGCCATAATACCAAGATTATGAACGATCTTGGCATTGAGTTGATGTCCATCTGGAATTTTTTTAATGTTCTTTACCCCAACAATTAATACTAGTTCCTCTTGACCATTTTGATAATTTGAAAATGCAGCAACACACCCTTTACGAATATTTGGTTCCTGTTCGATGATTAGTTCAATATCGTGAGGATAATAATTTAATCCTCGAATTATGATCATATCTTTTAAGCGGCCGCATACATATAATTCATTTTTATACATAAACCCTAGATCTCCAGATCTTAACCATTTCCTTCTTTCTGTATCGTTTGATAACTGGGCTTCAAATTTTTCTTTTGTTAATTGAGGTCTATTCCAGTACCCTAAACACTTGCTAGTACCTGTTATCCAGATTTCACCAACATGACCATCTTCTATTTCTTTTGGTAATTCAGATACATTTACAATCTTTACGATTGTATCTCCTAATACGCGGCCACAACTCATTATAATTTGTTTGTTTTGCTCGGTAGTGTTTGAATCTGCCTCTTTGACTTTATGGTTTTGAAGCATTTTCGCATCAAATATATGTTGCGTTCTTCCATAATTAGAAACCGCCAAGGTATTTTCAGCTAATCCATATGCCGCAAATACACTCTGTGGATTCAAGCCATAAAATTTGAATTTTTCGATAAATCCTTTAAAAATTAGACCGTTAACCGGTTCGGCAGCATTCATTGTAAAACGAAGTGAACTCAAATCGAGATGATCTAAAGTTTCTTTTGAGATTTTGTCTGGGCTTAAACAATATTCATAAGCAAAATTTGGAGCTGAAGTAGCTGTGGCTTTATACTTCGAAATGGTTTCTAACCACAAAGAAGGTTTCAAAATAAAATGTAAAGGCGAAAACCCATATGTTGTACCGCCTTTTAATGCAAAAAAAATGTAATATCCTATAAGCCCCATATCATGATATTGGGGTAGCCAAGAGACACCAATTGGTAAATGATCTACAACATTCTTAAAGTTGTCCAACATGTTTTCGTGAGTAACCATTACGCCCTTTGGGTCGTTTGTTGATCCTGAAGTATATTGTAGAAATAATATTTTTGAATGATTTTCTTTGAAACTCTGAATTCCAGATGTGCTTGAATCATCGCTTATGATCCACTTTAATCTAGAAATACAATTAGAGTCATTTGACCTATTATTTATTCCAAGTTTTGCAAGATTTAATTTAACTGACCAATAATATGTTCTGTCGGTAAGAACTGCGGCAGCTTCACAATCCTTGGCAATGTAATTCGTTTTCTCTGCTAAAATGTCAAAGTCTTTAGCTGTTGGAGGGTAAACGGGAACTGGGATTAAACCTAATCGCACACATGCAAAAAATGCGCAAACCATTTCAAGACCAGGAGGATATACTAATAAAACCCTATCTCCAGTACTTAACTTATAGGTATTAATGTGTGACGCTATGTCATTAGTCTTGTGGAAAAATTCTTCGTAAGTATATGATTCTTTTATTTCACCTTTAATGTTCAAAAAAGCATATAGGAGCTTTTCAGGGTGCTCCTTAATTCTTTCATCTAGTTCATAGAGTATAGAGAT
>JBBKXS010000158.1:0-4582 GCA_037969605.1 Flavobacteriaceae bacterium | reverse complement strand
AGAGCACATGTTGTGCCTTTAATTTTTATTATTTATCTAATATAGACCCCATTATTTTTTTGTATTTTTAAGTTCTTCATTACAGATTTAAATATAAACTATGATGTTATTCTCATTTTTATCATAATCCAATAATCAACAAATGAAAAACAGATTCACTCAAATATTGGTCTTAGGTATATTACTTATGGCTTCAATAATTTATGCATCAACTTTTAAGCAAAATAAAACTGATGTCGATTCGATTGAGCAAGAAAAAACAATGGAGTGGCGACAACTTTTCAACGGGAAGGACCTTAGCGGTTGGAAACATGTTGGTCCGGGCTCCATGTCGGTTGAAGATGGATTGATTAGGGGGCATGGTGGTATGGGATTATTGTATTGGACAGGAGAGAAATTTGGAAATTGTACAATCCGGGTGGTTTACAAAATGCGCGATGATAACAGCAACTCTGGAGTCTTTATCCGAATCCCGATTGAACCTTTTGAAGAATGGATGCCTGTATTTTATGGCTATGAAGTTCAGATCGACAATAAACCTGAACTTTCAGATGAAGACGATTACCATTATACAGGAATGTTGTACTCATTGACCAAGCCTTTGGCAAAACCGGGTTTGCCAGGACCTCAATGGAATACCATGGAAATTACATTGGATGGTGATCGCACGATTGTGTATGTCAATGGCGTAAAAGTCACCGATTATAAAGAAGGCGATCCAGTACCAGAACGCAAATTTGATTTTGAACCTTATCACGGTAGACGACCCGATTCCGGATATATTGGTTTACAAAATCATGGCGAACATGATGTTGTTTACTTCAAGGAAGTTTCAGTAAGATCTCTAATGAAAGATTGAGAACGCATAATGAATTCTAAAGCATAAATATGGAAAGCGAAAACCAAAAAACCAAAACAGACGAAATTTCACGTCGAAAATTTGTAGGGATGTCGGCTACTGGAGCAGCTGCGATAACTATTCTTCCTAGTTTTACGGTAAGTGGACTTGGACATGTTATGCCGAGCGACAAATTATATATTGCGGCTGTTGGTTGTGGTGGTGAAGGGGCTGCAGATATTCATACCTTTATGCGTGCTCCTAAAAAAAACGCTGTGATTTCTTGCCTTTGTGATGTTGATGAAAGACAGGCAGCAGATCGTAGAAAAGAGTTTCCAAAAGCACCGTTTTATCACGATTGGAGGGAAATGTTTGAAAAAGAGAGTAAAAATTTTGATGCAGTGACCGTCGCAATCCCAGATCACAATCATGCTGTTGTTGGATTGGCCGCCATGCAGTTAAAAAAACATTTATACCTGCAAAAACCATTAACACATGATATTTATGAAGCTCGGATTTTGACCCAAGCTGCAAGCAAATACAAAGTGGTGACACAAATGGGTGATCAGGGTGCATCAACGGCAGGTATGCAGACCTTACGAGAATGGATTGAAGCAGGAATTTTGGGAGATATCGAAAAAGTGTATTGTTGGACAGACCGCCCAGTATGGCCACAAGGAATACCATGGCCAACAAACCGTCCTAAGGTTCCTAAAGAATTGAATTGGGATTTATGGTTAGGTACAGCAAAACAAACGGAATATATTGATAACTTGGTTCCTTTTAATTGGAGAGGATGGTGGGAATTCGGAACTGGTGCTCTTGGCGATATGGGATGCCACATTATGGGGCCACCATTCAAATTGCTTAATTTGGGATATCCAACGGAAGTATCAGGAAGTGCAAGTACGGTTTATGATGGTATTTTCTCAGAAGGACTTTATCCAGAAAGCGGACCCGTATCAAGTTCCATTAAATTTAAATACAATTTGAAAGATGGTAAAACTCTGGATCTTTATTGGATGGATGGAGGTATTACCCCCGAGCATCCAGATGCTTTAAATCCAGATGATAATATGAATGATATCCTTGGAGATTGGCCCGGATTGGGTGATTACGAAGGAGCCACCTTATTTATTGGATCAAAAGGAAAAGCTGCTTGTGGATGGGGAGGGCGCAATCCAATTTTATTGCCACTTTCCTTAAATGAAAATTTAAATATCCCAGAAAAATATCCACGTGTTGAAGGCGATATGGATGGACATTATTGGCAATGGGTAGATGCCTGTATCGCAGGATATGGGAATGCCGAAGTAAGCTCACCTTTTGAAGGCTATGCTGGCCCTTTGACCGAAACCGTTTTAATGGGGAATCTATTGTTGCGCAGTTTTAATATCAGAGAAAAATTTACAAGGAAAGACCCAGTTTATGGTGTTATGGAAGGTTACAATTACCCCGGAAGATATATCAAATATTTGTGGGATGCCGAAAATATGAGAGTCACCAACTACGAACCTGCAAATCAATTCATAAAAAGAGAGTACAGAACTGGTTGGGGAGAGTTAAAATTATAATGAATCTTAAAAGAAAAACTAAAATTGAATAACCAACCATCTACAAAAAGATATTACCATTTTGATGTAAAGGAAAGTTTTGATTTAAGCTTGATAATTGCAGGTCTCCCTTCCAAAGTTATCTGTCAGTTTAACAAGAAATTTATTAAACTTTAATCTAATATCCATGAAAAAAAATGTAGTAATAGTCAGCCTTATTTTACTTACATTCTTCATTATCTCTTTTATGACAAATATTCTGGGAGCATTGAATCCAAATGTTTCTCAAGGATTTAATCTTTCAGAGACAATGGCAGGTTTTCTTCCCTTTGCCTTTTTTATTGCTTATGGGGTCATGTCGATTCCTTCTGGTTTTCTTGTTGAAATATGGGGAGAAAAAAAAATGATGATATTGGCTTTTGCACTTGCTTTTACTGGAGCAATCGTGTTTGCCATCAATCCCAGTTTTAACGTATTTATAATTTCACTTTTTACAATTGGTACTGGAATGGCTGCCTTGCAGGTAGTAATCAATCCCTTATTGAGAGTATCTGGTGGACAAGAGCACTTTGCTTTTAATTCGGTACTTGCACAACTTATATTTGGTTTGGCATCTTTTATAAGCCCTCAAATGTATTCATATTTAGTCTCAAATATTAATCAAGGGAATGTAGAAAAACCATTTATTGGTCTTATGTCTAGCTTGGTTCCTGAATTTCTTTCTTGGGTTTCTGTATACTGGGTATTTGCTTTATTAGGTCTGATTATGATTGTATTGATCGTATTTGTGAAATTTCCACAGGTAGAATTGAAAGAAGATGAAAAGGTTGGATCAAAAGCCAGTTACTTGGAATTATTCAAAAATAAATATGTGATTTTATATTTTATTGGGATGTTTTGTTATGTTGGTACCGAACAGGGTATCTCCTATTGGATGTCAAAATTCCTTAATAACTATCACGGATTCGATCCCGATACAAGTGGTGCAGATGCAGTTTCTTACTTCTGGGGCTTGATGACTATTGGGGGCATACTTGGACTTCTTCTAATGAAATTGTTCGATACAAAAATCATACTACGTTACTTCACAGTTTTGGCTATAATTTGTGTGGCAATTGGCTTATTTGGTGGAGCAGAACTATCCCTTTGGGCTTTTCCAATTTCAGGATTTTTTCTTTCTATAATGTACCCGGCTGTCGTTTCTCTAGGATTGAATTCTGTGGCTAAACACCATGGTTCTTTTGCGGGTATACTGATGACAGGAATTGCAGGAGGGGCAGTTGTACAAATACTTATTGGTGGATTAGCAGACCTTTTTACACTTCAAATTGGTATGCTGTTCATTTTTGTTACTTTAGGTTATATATTAAGCTTAAGTTTTTGGGCCAAACCATTAGTTAATAATAAAACAATAAAGTTTAGCGAGCTATTTAATACGTCTAAATAAAATGGCAAATAAAGCGAACAAAAAGCTAATTGAATTATGTTGGTAATCGGGGTCGATCTTGGTGGAACTAATTTTAAGGCAGGCCGAGTTAAAGATGGTGTTATCATTTCTGAAGCTTATAATTCAGTAAATAGAGATTCTTCAAAATCTGAACTTATTCAAACACTCTTCAAAACTATAGATGAAGTTATTACTGAAAATATAAAGGGCATTGGTATTGGGGTTCCTGGGATAGTAGATTCTGTTTCAGGAGTTATTTATGATATTCTAAATCTACCGATGTGGAAAGAAGTGCCCTTACAACATCTTTTGGAACAACGTTATAACATACCTGTTTATTTAAACAATGATGCCAATTGTTTTGCTAAAGGAGAAAAAATCTATGGCCTCGGAAAACCCTATTCTAATTTTGTTGGACTTTCTATTGGTACGGGATTAGGAATGGGCGTTATCATTAAAGACCAATTATATAGTGGTGAAATTTGTGGAGCTGGTGAAATAGGAATGGTTACTTATAAAGAGAGTATCATTGAACATTATGCAAGTAGCCTTTTCTTTGAAAGGGAATATTATCAAAATCCTAAGGAATTGAGCGATCTGGCATTTCAAGGAGATTTGAATGCGCTGAAAGCGTTTTCTGAATTCGGAGAACATTTAGGTCATGCTATTAAAAATATCTTGTATATGTATGCACCCGAAGCCATTGTGTTAGGGGGTTCTATAAGTAAATCTTTTGCACTGTTT
>JBBKXS010000157.1:0-6783 GCA_037969605.1 Flavobacteriaceae bacterium | reverse complement strand
ACCTTCATCCCATCCTGAAATGACTTGACCTACACCCACTTGAAAATCTAATGGTTGCTTGCGCTTATAAGAGGAGTCAAATACGGTGCCGTCTACCAATTGTCCTTTATAATGTACCGAAACCATTTGACCAGCCTCAGCTTTTTTTCCCTTACCTTTTTGAATGATTTGATAACGTAAGCCACTTTTGGTTTCTTCAAAACCAGCAGATAATTTGTCCAACTCTTCACGTTTTGCCTCGCGTTCGGTTGCAATGCGTTTCTCTCGAGAACCTTCAAAAGTCCTAAAGGCTTCAATGGCATTAAAATTTTCTGCATCTGCCCCTACTCTAATAATTTCAAGGGTAGTAATGGCATCGCTTTGCGCAATGGCATCCACAACATCTTGTCCTTCCTCCACCTTTCCAAAAACGGTATGCTTATTATCCAACCACGAGGTTTCAATATGTGTAATAAAAAATTGGCTACCATTGGTCCCAGGACCAGCATTGGCCATGGACAACACCCCTGGTCCATCATGTTTCAAATCTGGATGAAATTCATCATCAAACTTATATCCTGGATTTCCAGTTCCCGTACCTTGGGGACATCCACCTTGAATCATAAAATCTGGAATCACCCGATGAAATTTTAAACCATCGTAATAAGGCTCGCCTTGGGCCTTAACGGAGTTTTCTAAATTTCCTTCAGCTAAAGCCACGAAATTGCCAACCGTGCCCGGAGTTTTTTTGAATTCCAGAGCCACTAAAATATCACCTTTTGTTGTTTTGAATTTTGCGTATAAACCGTCTTGCATTGTCTAAATTTTTTATTTGAAGCTGCAAAGATACAAATTGAATTACGAATAACGAATTTGGTTTTTGGAATTTGAGTCTTATAAACTTAGTTTTACAAAAAAAGGAATACATGAAATTTTCAATAACAAAATTAAAGGCTGCTTTTGGTAATATAAGGGCTATGGAAAAATTACACGTAGATACCCTTACTGAAGATATCATTAGTAGCATTGAAAACAAACCGTTCGCGATTTCTGATAAAAATGTGATGTATGCTACATTAAGTGAATTTGCCTGATATCACTATTTTAAAACTATTGTGATTGGTAGCTTTCGTATAAAAACCATTAAAGGCGCACAATTAGTAGTGATTGGCACGGATTTTAAATTGGAATTAAAATCAGATATGTTAGAAATTGAATCTGACTTCTCGAACGTATCCAACAGATGTATTACACATATTGATTTTGAAATAGATGCTAAAGACCTTTCCAAAATAGAACCTTCTAAAATCAAAACATTAGAACTTTCATCTAAAAAAGATAAGGTTATTTTTTCGATGCTCGAATATGCTGATGATGAAGAATAAATTACCAAACAACCAACAACCAACAACTAACAACTAATTAGCCACCTCACTAATAAACTTGATTCGATACAAGCGTAATTCTTCATCATCATAATCCCCATCAAACTCTTTAATGGCATCATCAATTTTATCGGAATGAGAATCCATAAAATAGTCATGGATTTCTTCTTGTTGGTCTTCGTCCAGGATTTCATCAATCCAATAATTAATATTCAGTTTAGTTCCAGAATACACGATGGCCTCCATTTCTTTAATAAAGTCAGGCATGCCCATACCTTTTGATGAGGCAATATCATCTAAACGTAATTTACGGTCAATATTCTGTATGATATACAACTTTAAAGCCGAATTGGAGCCGGTACTTTTAACCACCAAATCATCTGGTCTCTCTATATCATTATCCTCAACATATCTAGAAATAAGGTCAATAAAATCCGATCCATACTTTTTGGCTTTACCTTCAGCAACACCATGGACATTGCTTAACTCCTCAATGGTAATTGGATATTTTAGGGCCATATCTTCTAACGAAGGATCTTGAAAAATAACGAAAGGTGGTACGCCCAGTTTTTTGGCATTTCGTTTTCGCAAATCCTTGAGCATGCTCATGAGTTGTTCGTCTGCAACAGCGCCATCACCTTTACTAGCAGTAATAATACCATCATCATCACCATCGTCAAACACATGGTCTTCGGTCATCATAAAGGATTGAGGCTTATTAATAAAGGTCTTTCCTTCCTCCGATAATCGTAAAACACCATAGGTTTCAATATCCTTTTTAAGAAAACCAGCTACCAACACCTGACGGATCAAGGCCATCCAATAGCGCTTGTCTTTATGGCTTCCAATACCAAAATAGTCTTGAGCGTCGGTTTTATGAGAGGAGATCAATGCATTCGATTTACCGGTAAGCACATGAACCAAGTCCTTGGATTTATATTTTTCATTGGTTTTATCTACGGTTTCAAGAAGTACCACAACATCCTCTTGAGCTTCATGCTGTTTTTTAGGATGGCGTAAATTATAGTCCATATCGCCACCGTCCCCGGTTTCGTTATCAAACTCTTCACCAAAATAATGTAAAATAAACTTGCGTCTTGAGATGGAACTTTCGGCAAAAGCGACAACTTCCTGCAATAGCGCTTGACCAATTTCCTGTTCTGCTACAGGTTTTCCTGACATGAATTTTTCCAATTTTTCAATATCCTTATAGGCATAAAAAGCCAAACAATGACCTTCGCCCCCATCTCGACCAGCACGACCTGTTTCTTGATAATAACTTTCTATACTTTTGGGCATATCATGGTGGACCACAAAACGCACATCGGGTTTGTCTATACCCATTCCAAAAGCAATGGTGGCAACAACCACATCGGCATCCTCCATTAAAAACATATCTTGGTGTTTCACTCGGGTTTTGGGATCCAAACCAGCATGGTAAGGCACCGCATTAATGCCATTAACCTGAAGGACCTGCGACAATTCTTCAACACGTTTGCGGCTTAAACAATAAATAATTCCAGATTTACCTGGATGTAGCTTTACAAAACGAATAATATCCGCATCTACACTTTTAGTTTTAGGGCGTATTTCGTAATATAGGTTTGGTCTATTAAATGAGGCCTTAAAGGTTGTGGCATCGGTAATATCCAAACTTTTTAATATATCTTCCTGCACTTTTGGGGTAGCCGTGGCGGTAAGGCCTACAATAGGAATATTATCACCTATACGTTTGATAATCTGTTTTAAATTTCTATACTCTGGCCTAAAATCATGCCCCCATTCACTAATGCAGTGCGCCTCATCAACAGCCATAAATGAAATGGTTACAGATCTTAAAAACTCAACATATTCCTCTTTGGTTAGTGATTCTGGTGCGACATAAAGCAGTTTAGTAACGCCCCTAACAATATCGTCTTTTACATGTTTGACTTCCGTTTTATTCAGTGAAGAATTTAATACATGGGCAATCCCCTCTTCATTGGAAACGCCTCTTATAGCGTCCACCTGATTTTTCATTAAAGCAATCAATGGTGAAACAATAATGGCTGTACCCTCTTTAATGAGTGCAGGCAATTGGTAACACATGGACTTTCCGCCACCAGTTGGCATGATAACAAAGGTATTATTCCCTGCTAAAACACTGGTAATGACACCTTCTTGAAGCCCCTTAAATTTTGAAAAGCCAAAATATTGTTTTAATGCTGAATGTAAGTCAATTTCTTTTATGCTCATTAATCCCTATTAGTATTTTATATACATTTGCATAAGACTAAAGATAGCAATTTCTTTAGCTTCATCAAACCCAAAAATTAATAAATTTTGAATAACACCAATTCAATCCTCAATACAGCCAAAAAAACTATTGATTTACAACGAGATGCTATAGCCAATTTAAGCAATTTGCTTAATGACGATTTTGCCAATGCCGTTCAATTGATTTATAAATCAAAAGGACGTGTCATTATTACGGGTATTGGGAAAAGTGCCATTATTGCCAATAAAATTGTGTCTACGCTTAATTCAACGGGAACACCTTCCATATTCATGCATGCCGCCGATGCCATACATGGAGATTTAGGTCTCATCTTAAAAGATGATATAGTGATCTGCATTTCAAAAAGTGGAAATACTCCTGAAATCAAGGTGCTGGTCCCACTAATTAAAAGTGGAAAAAACAAAATGATTGCCATTACAGGTAATGAAAGTTCTTTTTTAGGACAGCAAGCAGATTATATTTTAAATACCTATGTTGAACAAGAAGCTTGCCCAAATAATCTGGCACCAACCACTAGTACAACAGCACAAATGGTCATTGGAGATGCGTTGGCCGTTTGTTTATTGGAATTGAGGGGTTTTTCAAGTAAAGATTTTGCCAAATACCACCCTGGTGGTGCCCTAGGAAAACGTCTATATTTAAGGGTGAGTGATTTATCCTCTGTGAACCAAAAACCGCAAGTAGGTTTAAACACCAATATTAAAGAAATCATTGTTGAGATTACCGAAAAAATGCTAGGCGTTGCTGCAGTTGTTGAAGACAAAAAAATTGTAGGGATTATAACAGATGGCGATTTAAGGAGGATGCTTAGCAAAAGTGATTCATTTTTAAATTTTAAAGCCAAGGACATTATGAGTACAAATCCAAAGCGAATTGATGAAAATGCTATGGCCATCGACGCCATGGACCTTATGGAAACGCATGGCATATCACAGCTTTTGGTTGAAAACAACGGAGACTATGCAGGAGTTGTACATTTACACGACTTGATAAAAGAAGGAATTATCTAATGGCAAAAAAGAATATTAATGAGATGTCTTTTCTGGATCATCTCGAAGACTTACGCTGGCATTTAATTAGGGCAACTTCGGCTATCATGCTTGTGGCCACAGTGGCCTTCATTTTTAGTAGAGCCATTTTTAGGGATATCATTTTTGCTCCACTTGAGATGAGTTTTCCTACTTATAAAATGTTGTGCAGATCGGCTAATTTTATTAATGTAGATACCAGTTTTTGTGGTGATACCTTACCGATGATCATTCAAAACCGTACGATGGCTGGACAATTCTCGGCAGATATTTGGACCTCTATTTTTGCAGGTTTTGTAATTGCATTTCCTTATGTGATCTACCAATTCTGGAAATTCATTAGCCCAGGCTTACATGAAAACGAACGCAAACATTCTAGAGGATTCATCATCGTCTCCTCTTTATTGTTTCTAATGGGCGTTCTGTTTGGTTATTATATTGTTACCCCTTTATCTATAAATTTTTTAGCAAATTATACTATTTCAGATCTTGTAGAAAATCAAATTGATATAGACTCATATATCAGTTTGGTGAGGTCATCTTCACTAGCATCCGGTTTAGTATTCGAACTGCCAATCATCATCTATTTCCTGACCAAAATTGGATTGGTGACGCCAGAATTCTTAAGGAAATATCGAAAATATGCGCTGGTCCTTGTACTATTTCTTTCGGCAATCATCACGCCTCCCGATATTGCAAGTCAAGTGATTGTGGCTATTCCAATTTTAATTTTATATCAAGTTAGTATTTATATTTCGAAAATTGTAATCAGAAATCAAAAACGAAAAGAAAAACAACATGTCTGATATTGTCAACCAATTTAATGCCTATCGTACCAAAATGAACGATAGAATTTTAGCCGATAACAATAAAATTATCAAACGCATTTTTAATCTGGATACCAATGCCTATACCGAAGGCGCGTTGGATGTCAAAACTAAAGAATTGTTGGGTTTGGTCGCGTCTACGGTGTTGCGCTGTGACGATTGTATTAAATATCACTTGGAAACCTGCTATAATGAAGGATTAAAAAAGGAAGAAGTCAGTGAAGCCCTTGGTATTGCCACTTTGGTGGGTGGTACCATAGTGATTCCCCATTTACGTAGAGCCTACGAATTTTGGGAAGCTTTGGAAGAAACCAAATAAAATGTATCTTGGTCACTTCGAGTATCCTGAGCCTGCTTGTATTTAGCATGTCACACTGAGCTTGTCGAAGTGAAGCCTAAAGGTCAAAGGATGTGTCGAGAAAAGGATACAGTAATAAAATAAAAATATAAAAGCATATACTGCGTTAAGATCTTATGAAGTTAAGAGCCGAAAATTTAATGAAGTCCTATAGTGGACGAAAAGTGGTAAAAAATGTCTCTCTGGAGGTTAACCAAGGCGAAATAGTTGGTTTATTGGGACCTAATGGTGCAGGCAAAACGACTTGTTTTTATATGATTGTGGGATTGATCAAACCTAATGGTGGAACTATTTTTTTGGATAAGACCAATATCACCAAATACCCCATGTACAAACGAGCACAAAATGGCATAGGTTATTTGGCGCAAGAAGCATCGGTATTTAGAAAATTAAGTGTACAGGACAATATTTTAAGTGTGTTACAGCTTACCAAATTGAGCAAAAAAGAACAGATCGCTAAAATGGAATCTTTGATAGACGAGTTTGGTCTGTCACACATACGAAAGAACAGAGGCGATTTATTGTCTGGTGGTGAGCGCCGACGTACAGAGATCGCGCGGGCCTTGGCAACCGATCCTGATTTTATTTTATTGGATGAACCTTTTGCTGGAGTCGATCCTGTGGCGGTGGAGGATATTCAACGTATTGTAGCACAATTGACCAAAAAGAATATTGGTATTTTAATTACCGACCATAATGTACAAGAGACTTTGGCAATAACCGACAGAACCTATTTAATGTTCGAAGGGAGCATCCTAAAAGCTGGAATCCCCGAAGAACTTGCAACAGATGAAATGGTACGAAAAGTCTATTTGGGTCAAAATTTTGAACTGCGTAAAAAGAAGTTGGAGTTTTAGTTTGATGGTTTGTTAGGATTTGGCTAATGGTTTTTGGCGCAACATTATTCATTCATCATTATTCATTCACC
>JBBKXS010000156.1:0-14944 GCA_037969605.1 Flavobacteriaceae bacterium | reverse complement strand
AAATCATTGCTTTAGCCAATGGGATTTCCACTTATAAAATGCATCATGGACATAGAGGGATCAATCACCCTGTAAAAAACCTGTTAACGGGCAAAGGTGAAATAACCTCCCAAAACCATGGATTTGCAATTAATAAGAAAGAAACCGAAAATCATCCAGATTTTGAAATCACTCATGTACATTTAAATGATCATACGGTTGCAGGAATAAAAATGAAAACTAAAAATTGTTTCTCTGTACAATATCATCCAGAAGCGAGTCCCGGACCACATGATTCGTCCTATCTATTTGATCAGTTTATTGAAAACATCAAAAATAACTAATATGAAAGCCTCAAAAAAACACATTCTTTTTTGAGGTTTTTTAGTTGCGAAAACATTGTAGTTAAATTATAACATAATAATTTAAGACCCAATTCATTTTAGGGCAACTATTTTGTAATTTTGTGCAAAATTCAAATAATCATTTAAACCAATTATAATGAGTATAATTATCAACATTCACGCAAGACAAATTTTAGACTCAAGAGGTAACCCGACAGTTGAGGTAGATGTCACTACTGAAAGTGGAATCATGGGTAGAGCTGCTGTTCCATCAGGTGCTTCTACAGGAGAACACGAAGCTGTAGAGCTACGTGATGGAGGAAAGAACTATATGGGAAAAGGTGTTTTGAAAGCTGTTGATAATGTCAATTCAATATTAGCTCAAAAGCTAATTGGAAGTTCAGTTTTTGATCAAAATTTGATTGATCAGACTATGATTGATTTGGATGGAACACCAAACAAATCCAAATTAGGAGCTAATGCCATATTAGGGGTGTCTTTGGCAGTAGCCAAAGCAGCAGCAAATGAACTTGGTATGCCATTATATAGATATGTTGGTGGTGTATCAGCTAATACCCTCCCTGTTCCAATGATGAATATTGTAAATGGTGGTTCACACAGTGATGCACCAATAGCATTTCAAGAGTTTATGATTATGCCCGTTGAGGCAAAAAGTTTTACTCATGCTATGCAAATGGGGACTGAAATTTTCCATAATCTTAAAAAAGTGCTTCATGATAGGGGTTTAAATACTTCAGTAGGTGACGAAGGCGGGTTTGCACCAACTTTTGATGGAACGGAAGATGCCCTGGATACGATTTCAATAGCTGTTGAAAAAGCTGGTTATAAACTAGGTCAGAATGTGATGATTGCTTTGGATTGCGCAGCGGCTGAATTTTATGTGGATGGAAAATATGATTATACAAAATTTGAGGGTACTTCAGGTAAAGTAAGAAGTAGTAAAGAACAGGCTGATTATTTGGCAGAGTTGTCTTCAAAATATCCAATTATTTCCATTGAAGATGGTATGGATGAAAACGATTGGGAAGGTTGGAAATATTTAACTGAAAAAATTGGGGATAAAGTACAATTGGTTGGAGACGATTTGTTTGTGACCAATGTAGAGCGCTTATCTCGAGGTATAAAAAACGGTATTGCAAATTCAATACTTATAAAAGTCAATCAAATTGGAACATTGACTGAAACTATTTCAGCGGTAAACATGGCCCATAATGCAGGTTATACTTCGGTGATGTCCCATCGTTCTGGAGAAACTGAGGATAATACCATAGCAGATTTGGCAGTTGCCTTAAATACAGGACAGATCAAAACAGGCTCAGCTTCTCGTAGCGATCGAATGGCAAAGTATAATCAATTATTGAGAATAGAAGAAGAATTAGGAAGTGTTGCCTATTATCCAAAAAGAAACGCTTTTAAGATATAATTCAAAAGTCAATTCATTTTAAAAATCATACAGAAGCCCATTCGTTAATTCGTATTGGGTTTTTGGTATGCCTTCTACTGGCAAAGCATCATAACTGTAATTAAAAGTGGTTGTAAAGGATAATTTTTCAATGATTTTGAATACTAAAGACGTGCCACTAGATAATCTATAATCACTGAACGATTTTAATTTAGGTTGATAGTAGCTAGTACTTACAATAGAAATAGCTTGTGTTGGATAAAAATTGAAGGAAAGATATGTACTACCTCTAAAATCTTTTTGTATTCCATTGCCAACGGCAACGGAAGTTTTTTCATGTTCATACATCACTAAAGTGCCTAGATATATTCTGTAACAACTATCATTATCACTTAACTTAAACCTGGGTCCAACTCCTACTAAAGCTCTAAAATCGATTTGGGAAACGGCATCATATTGTGTTTGTACAAACGCTTCAAGCTTGATCTTTTCAGTAATTCTCCGGTTGTATCTTAAATGTTGTGTGCCTCTATTTACAAATGAGTTACCGCCCAATTTTTGAAAACTTAAATTATTATATAAAAGCCAATAATTAGTTGAATCTTTATATTGTACATGTGCATTGTTCGAAATCCAAAAAATGTCATTTGTATTTTTTATTAAACCAACATTTAGACCAACCGAACCAGTCCATTTTGCATCCGTAGCTTCTCGCAACGATTCTATATTGAAAACCTCTTGTGCAAAACAGTATGTTACTAATAAAAAATTAAAAATGGATAGTATTATATTTTTCATATTCAATATTTAAGCCTTAAAAGTAATTAATATTATAAAATAACTTAAACGTATTATTTTAAAAGAGACCTATAATTAAAAATTTGTCAGTTTTTGGCATTTATTTTATAAATACAGTAATTATAAAAACCTTTGAGAAGTTACTTTATATATCGTGATATATTTCGTAATTTAGTATTCTACTAAGATTAAAATTTCAATACATGTCAGATAAAGCTACCTTAGAAATCCATGGCCAAAAGTATGAGTTTTCTTTAATTAAGGGCACAGAAGATGAAGTTGCCATCGATATCAATAATTTAAGAAGTGTAACCGATAGTGTTATTACAATCGACCCGGGATATAAAAACACAGGGTCTTGTGAAAGCGCTATTACTTTTCTTGATGGGGACAAAGGAATTTTAAGATATAGAGGTTATAGCATTGAAGAATTGGCTGAAAAGGCTGATTTTTTGGAAGTCGCCTTTTTGTTAATTTTTGGAGAGCTTCCAAATGAAGAACAGCTTAGTAAGTTTCAAAAAGATATCAAAACAAACTCTGTTGTTGATGAAGATGTAAAGAAAATTCTGGACGCCTTCCCTAAATCAGCGCATCCTATGGGTGTTTTGTCATCACTCACAAGTGCGCTAACGGCTTTTAACCCATCTTCAGTTAATGTAAAATCTGAGGAAGCCATGTACAATACAGTAGTTAAAATCATGGGAAAATTTCCTGTTTTGGTAGCTTGGACAATGCGCAAAAAACAAGGTTTGCCATTGGATTATGGAGATAAAAATTTAGGTTATGTAGAGAATATTTTGAAAATGATGTTTAAGCAACCTAATGAAGACTATGTTAATAATCCAATTATTGTTAACGCCTTAGATAAGTTGTTAATTCTACATGCAGACCACGAACAAAACTGTTCAACTTCTACGGTACGTATGGTGGGCTCATCTCATGCAGGTTTATTTGCTTCCTTATCAGCAGGTATTTCAGCGCTTTGGGGACCGCTTCACGGTGGAGCAAATCAAGCTGTTTTGGAAATGCTTGAGGCTATTAATGAAGATGGAGGTGATACTAATAAGTATATGGCAAAGGCCAAAGATAAAAATGACCCTTTCCGTTTAATGGGATTTGGCCATAGAGTTTATAAAAATTTTGATCCTCGCGCTAAAATTATTAAAGCATCTGCCGATGAGGTTTTAAATGATTTGGGAGCTGAAGACAAAATTTTGGATATTGCTAAAAGTCTAGAAAAAGAAGCTTTGGTAGACCCTTATTTTGTTGAAAGAAAACTATATCCTAATGTTGATTTCTATTCTGGTATTATATACAGAGCCATGGGAATTCCAGTAGATATGTTTACGGTCATGTTTGCACTTGGGCGTTTACCCGGTTGGATTGCGCAATGGCGTGAAATGCGTTTAGGGAAGGAACCTATTGGGCGTCCCAGACAGATATATATTGGAGAAAAATATAGGCCGTTTAAGACCTTAAATGAACGGTAATCTTAATTAATCTTGTTAAAAGCTTCATGGTATCATGAAGCTTTTTTTATATTTACCTTATGTTGATACTCAATATAAAAAACGAAACGTCCAGACTACGTGCTGTGGTTTTAGGTATTGCCAAAAGCAATGGACCTGTACCTCGTATTGAAGACGCATACGATCCTAAATCCATAGAACATATCAAAGCAGGAACCTATCCCATTGAGGCAGATATGATCAAAGAAATGGCAACTGTTGCTAAAGTATTTGAAAAATACAATGTACAAATATTTAGACCAGAAGTCATTAAGGATTGTAATCAAGTATTTGCACGCGACATTGCATTTGTTATTGAAGATAAATTTATAAAAGCCAATATACTTCCTGACCGGGAAAAGGAAATAGAAGCCATACACCAAGTGATTGAACAAATTAAAACAGAGCATGTCATTAAACTGCCTGAGGAATGTCATGTTGAAGGTGGCGATGTCATGCTTTGGAACGATTACATTTTTGTCGGTACATATTCAGGGAGTGACTATTCTAAGTTTATTACGGCACGTACCAATATGGATGCTGTAATTGCTATACAGGAACTCTTTCCTAATAAAACGGTTAAGGCTTTTGAATTGCGAAAATCCAATACCAATGCCAAAGAAAATGCTTTGCATTTAGATTGCTGTTTTCAACCTGTTGGCAAAGACAAAGCAATTCTGCATAAAAATGGGTTTTTAGTTGAAAAAGAGTATCAGTGGCTAGTGAATTTTTTTGGTAAAGACAATATTTTTGAAATTACCAAAGACGAAATGTACAACATGAACAGTAATGTGTTTTCTATTTCAGAGCATGTTGTAGTTTCTGAACGCAATTTTACCCGTTTAAATACTTGGTTGAGAAGTCATGGTTTTACGGTTGAAGAAGTCCCTTATGCCGAAATAGCTAAACAGGAAGGCTTACTACGTTGCTCTACTATGCCTTTAATTCGAGAATAATTAATTTAAAAAGCACAAATGATTCAATCCGCATTAAAAATTTCAACAATTTGTTTATTACTGTTAAGCAGTTTTTCCTTTGCCCAAAAATTAAGTAAAACAGAAAAAAAGATTCTTAAATCTGTTGAGGCTAATAATGCTGAGGCTATTGGCTTATTGAAAGAAGTGGTAAACATTAATAGTGGCACCATGAACCACGAGGGAGTAAAACAAGTTGGAATGGTTTTTAAAAATGCGTATGACGCTATTAATTTTGGAACCCATTGGATTGAAATGTCGCAGGTTAATAGATCAGGGCATTTGTTTGCAGAAATTCATGGCAATAAAGGGAAGAAATTATTGTTGATTGGGCATTTGGATACCGTTTTTGAAGCCGATAGCCCATTTCAGGAATTTGGACTTATAAACGATAGTATCGCCAAGGCTCCTGGTGGAAATGATATGAAAGGTGGCAATATTATTATGCTCTATGCTCTAAAAGCCCTTTCTCAAAACGGATTGTTGGATGATGCTCAAATTATTGTGGCTTATACAGGAGATGAAGAAAGTACTGGAAAACCTTTATCTATAAGCAGAAAGGATTTGATTGAAGCAGCAAAACAAAGTGATATTGCTTTAGGGTTTGAAACTTCTACAGGATTTAATTATGCTACTGTGGCAAGACGTGGAGCTTCTGGTTGGAAGGTTGAAGTTACAGGGAAGAGAGCCCATTCTTCAGGAATATTTTCTGAAAACACAGGTGCTGGAGCTATTTTTGAATTGTCACGTATACTAAATGGATTTTATAATGAAGTTCGTGGCGAAGACTATTTGACCTTTAACCCAGGCGTAATTTTAGGTGGAACAACCGTTACATTTGATGAAGCTTATAGTAAGGGTACTGCTTTTGGAAAAAGCAATGTGGTTTCGCAAACGGCAGTGGCTGATGGCGGATTACGTTTTATTTCAGAGGCACAAAAAGAACATGCACGATCTCAAATGAGTAGAATTGTCAACAACAATTTACCACAAACTACTGCCAATATTAGTTTTACGGATAGTTACCCAGCTATGTCACCAACTGAAGGTAATAATAATTTATTGAAGCTTTTAAATCAAGTAAGTCTAGATTTGGCACAGGGAGGTGTACAAGCGTATGACCCTGGAAAACGCGGTGCTGCGGATGTGTCCTTTGTTGCAGAATATGTAGATTGTTTGGATGGTTTGGGCACTATGGGCAATGGAGCACATACTCCGGATGAAACTGTTAATTTAAAAACCATTGAAGCCTTGACGAAACGTACAGCGATTTTAATTTACAGGCTAATTAATCAATAAGTGTTTTATATGTAGTGACTAAAATTTGATGAGAGTTAATACTACTTTCTATACAAAAAGTAATTCTTTACTAAATCAATATAAATACGCTTGGCTTCATCTTGAGAGACATCCTGAACTTGAAACAGAGCATTGGTTTTAAAGGCATTGATTATAGACTTCTTGCTGCTTGGCCTACTATAATCGTTGGTTGCCTTTTTGTAATAGGCATAGAGCCGCAATAAAAAATCAGCAGGGTAAGGCTCTGTGAAGTTATTGATACGTTCTACAGTTTCCCTAAATTCTATATCCAATTCTTCAGAAGTCATCATTTTTGAGCAATGATACTTTCACCGCCTTTAACGTGTTGGTTTAGTTTTACATTAATCTTCGCATCCAAGGGCAAAAACACATCAACCCTTGAGCCAAATTTAATAAATCCAGAATCAGCACCTTGTTGTGCCGTATCTCCAAGTTTAGCATAATTGACAATACGTTTGGCCATTGCACCAGCAATTTGTCTATATAGCACTTTACCAAAGGTGCTGTTCTCCACCACTACAGATGTACGTTCATTTTCTTCACTTGCTTTCGGGTGCCATGCCACCAGATATTTTCCGGGATGATATTTACTGAATACTACTTTTCCAGCAATGGGATAGCGAGTTACATGTACATTTACAGGTGACATAAAAATTGACACTTGAATGCGTTTATCGTTAAATACTTCCTTTTCAAAAACTTCTTCAATCACCACAACCTTACCATCTACTGGAGCTAAAACGTGATGATCATTGGCAATAGTATGGCGCATAGGATTTCTAAAAAACTGAAGGATTAAAACAAATAACAATAGAAATCCAATCTGCAACACAATTTGAAGCCATCGCGCGCCAATAAAATAATCAACCATAAAAATGGCAATAGCTATAATGGCAAAGGTTGTAAAGATAATTTTGTGGCCCTCTTTATGAAACATAAATCGTGATTCTTAAAAATAAATAGACAAAAGGTGCTGCAAATATAACGCTATCCAACCGGTCCAATAAACCGCCATGCCCTGGCATGATCACACCACTGTCCTTAACATTGGCTTGTCGTTTAAATTTAGATTCGATCAAATCGCCCAAAGTACCAAATACACTAACAATAATACTTAATATCAGCCAGCTTGTAGAATCCAATAGTTCTGTAAAGTTAGCAATAAAATAACTAGCCACACATGAAAAAAATAAGCCGCCCAAAAAACCTTCAACCGTTTTTTTAGGTGATACACTCGAAAACAGTTTTTGTTTTCCAAAATGTTTACCCACCAGATAGGCAAAGGTATCGTTGATCCAAATTAATATAAATACACCCAATAAAAGTAATGGGGTAAAGGTGCCGTTATAGTTTGCAATATAGATTAAAAACACAAAGGCACTGGATAAATAAAAAGTAGTAATAATAAAACGTTTGGAACTGGACAATGGGATTGTTTTTTCAGAAAACAAATCCTTAATCAAAATGAGTTGTACAAAAATGGTAATAACATGAAGTATTTGAAGGGCCTCCTGAAACCCAGAAGAGGAGTTTAACAGAATGGGCCAATAACTGAACCCTAAATATAATACTACAAAAATAATATACGGTACAATGCTCTTTAATTGAATGAGTTTATTGAATTCGGCCAAACATACTAGACCAAACCCAAAAAATAAAATAATGAGGGCATGTTGCCAATACAATGAAACGATAAGTAATGTAATATAGATTGCTCCTGATATGGTCCGTGTACCAAGTTCCTTCATTTATAGGTCTTCTAAAAGCAGCAAATATAGGTTTTTTGAGCTACTCCCGTAAGTAAGAAAGTCTTTTTCCTCTAAGGTTTTGAAGTGTTTTATTGTGGTAATATTGGTAGGTATTTTATTTCTGTTTTTTCCTTTAATGCCTCTTAAACCTTCTCCAATATTTTCAACCAACTGACTTGTTGTTGCATAGATTATAAAATTTGGAGGTAGATCCTTAAGCTTTTTTTCAGCGATTTGGTTGGAAGAAATTAGAAGTGATCCATCATCTGAAATTAAATATTCGCAAGTCGATAAAAAGTAAGTGCCCTCTGAGGCTTTTTTGGTACAATCAAAACTAAAATTCTTGAATAGGTCTTTTAAGCGATCGTCCAACAGAAAGACATGTTTATCGCTCCATTTATTTTCCTTGAGAATCTCATTTAAGCTATCATTTATTTCCTGCATATTATCGCAATACAGAAACTTTCCTCCATTTGCCTTAAAATTGATTGTAAAACGCTCATCAATGGGCAGCTTTATTTCGGGCATATATTTGCCCCTCTCTTCGTTTTTAATATGTTCTTCGGTACTATCTTTATGACCAAAGATTTTACGAAATAGACTCATTTAAGGAATTGCTATTAACCCTGAAGGGATATTTGACTTCTTCAAATATAAAAAAACTTAAATTAACAATGGTTTAATTTAAGCTTTTTATAGGATATTAAGAACATGTAATACTATTCTTCCTCATCTTTTGCAAAAGGTCGCTTTCCAAAAATCTTTTCAAGATTATCTTTGAAAATTACTTCTTTTTCAAGCAACACTTCAGCCAATTCTGTGAGTTTATCCTTATTATCTTTTAGTATTTTTATGGCCCGTTTATATTGGGTTTCTATAATATCCGAAATTTCTTTATCTATCAATTCTGCAGTTTGTTCACTATAAGGTTTTGTAAAACCATATTCACTCTGTCCTGAAGAATCGTAATAAGTAAGATTACCAACTTTTTCACTTAAGCCATATATCGTAACCATAGCTCTAGCTTGTTTGGTTACTTTTTCAAGGTCACTCAATGCACCAGTTGATATTTTATCGAAAACCACTTTTTCAGCTGCACGTCCACCTAAAGCTGCACACATTTCATCAAGCATTTGTTCAGGGTGAACAATAAGGCGTTCTTCAGGTAAATACCAAGCGGCACCAAGAGATTGTCCTCGGGGTACAATAGTGACTTTCACCAATGGAGCTGCATGTTCCAGCATCCAACTTATAGTAGCGTGTCCAGCTTCGTGAAAGGCAACGGCTCGTTTTTCTGCAGGTGTGATAATTTTGTTTTTCTTCTCAAGTCCACCAACAATTCGGTCTACAGCATCAAGAAAGTCTTGTTTGTCTACTGCTTTTTTCCCAGTTCTAGCGGCAATCAATGCTGCTTCATTACATACATTGGCAATATCGGCACCAGAAAATCCTGGTGTTTGTTTGGCAAGAAAATCAATGTCCAATTTTTCCGATTTCTTGATAGGTCTTAAATGGACTTCAAAGATTTGTTTACGCTCCCTAACATCTGGCAAATCCACAAAAATTTGTCTATCAAATCGTCCAGCTCTCATTAGGGCTTTATCTAATACATCAGCTCTATTGGTTGCGGCCAATACTATAACATTGGTATTAGTGCCAAAACCATCCATTTCTGTAAGTAACTGGTTAAGGGTATTTTCGCGTTCGTCATTAGAACCAGAAAAGTTATTTTTCCCTCTAGCTCTTCCAATGGCATCGATTTCATCAATAAAAATAATAGACGGCGATTTTTCTTTAGCTGTTTTGAATAAATCCCGTACTCTGGACGCACCTACACCCACAAACATTTCCACAAAATCAGAACCTGATAATGAAAAGAAAGGAACTTGCGCTTCACCAGCCACAGCTTTTGCTAATAAGGTTTTTCCAGTTCCTGGTTGTCCAATAAGTAAAGCCCCTTTAGGAATTTTTCCACCTAGTGAGGTGTATTTTTCAGGAAATTTTAAAAAGTCTACAATCTCTTGAACCTCTTCTTTGGCACCTTCTAAACCTGCAACATCTTTAAAGGATGTTTTGATATCTGTTTTTTCGTCAAAAAGTTTCGCTTTTGATTTTCCAATATTAAATAATTGACCTCCAGCGCCACCGCCAGAACCTGAGGACATACGTCTCATAATAAATATCCAAACCCCAATAATCAACACAAATGGTAGGATGGAAATTAAAAAATTACCCCAAAGATTTTCTTCGGTTTTGTATTTTAATTCCGTAGTCAGGTTATCTTTAATAATGGTTTCGTTGATTTCTTTTTCGAAATTTTGAAGATCTCCAAATTCAAAAGTATAATTTGGAGAAGTGGTCATTGATGGCAGAATGTTGTTTGGCTTAGTGGCTCTATGAACCTCTTTTTCAACAGCTTCTTTGGTAAGGTAAACTTTAGCTTCTCTTTTGTTGACAATTTCAATTTTGGCAACATCACCAGTACTTAAATAATCTAAAAATTTTGAAGGTGTAATGGTTGCTGCACTTTGACCACCAAAACCACCATAAAATAATTGCATTGCTAAAAATATGGTGATGACTATGCCGTAAATCCAATAAGGATTTAACTTTGGTTTTTTATTTAAATTTTTATTTTCTTTACTCATTAATGTTTCTTTAGTAACTTGTTTCTATCACTGTTGTTTTTGCATCTCCCCAAAGACTTTCGATATCATAATATTGTCGGGTATGCTTTTGGAACACATGCACCACTACATTTACATAATCTAATAAGACCCATTCCGCATTATCACTACCTTCCACATGCCAAGGATTGTCTTTAAGTTCTTTACTGACCTTTTTTTGTATGGAATTGACTATGGCGTTTACTTGAGTATTTGAGGTTCCTTCACAAATAATGAAATAATCACAAACGGTGTTTTCTATGTCTCTTAAATCAAGAATTATAATCTCCTTTCCCTTTACATCTTCAATACCACTTAATATTGTAGTTATTAACTGATCTGCATTGGTATTTTCTTTCGCCATTAATTTGATTTAAATTTGTGCAAAGTTATTATTTTTTTGAAACTTATTAACTTTAATTAATCATAAGAAAAATATAAATTAATATAGACCTCTTAGATGCATATAATCAAACTTGATGCCATTGACTCTACCAATTCCTATTTAAGGCAATTAAGTGTAACAGAAGCTGTTGAAGATTTTACGGTAGTGGTTGCAAACTATCAAACCAAAGGAAGAGGGCAAATGGGTACGCAATGGAGTTCCCAAGCCTCCAAAAATCTGATGGTGAGTGTGTTTAAGGATGTTTCCTTTCTAAATGTGGAGCACCATTTTTTTATAAGTATTGTTGTTTCGTTGTCCATTTTGGAAGCATTGCAAAGCTTTAATATAACTAACTTGAAGGTTAAATGGCCCAACGACATTTTGTCAGAGAATAAAAAAATCAGCGGGATTTTAATTGAAAATGTCATAAAGCAAACCAAAATTAGCGCAACCATTATTGGTTTTGGAGTTAACGTTAATCAAACGGAGTTCGAAAATTTGCCAGAAGCATCTTCTATGCGTCTTATATCCGGTAGGATTTATGAATTGGAAGAAGTTCTGCAAGCGATAATAACGAAGCTTGAGTATTATTTCAAGATTCTCGAGCAAAAGGAATTCGAAATTTTAAAAACAACTTACGAAAACCATTTGTTCAGAAAAGACAAACCGTCAACATTTAGAGATGCTGAAGGTCTTTTGTTTTCGGGTTATATCAAAGGCATTTCAAATTCTGGGACTCTACAAGTATGTATGGAGGATGACATCATAAATGAATTTGATCTTAAATCCATTACATTGTTATACTAGACTGCACTAACCATTTTGGTCACTAAAGTTTCAATAAATTTATTGATGGGACCTTTGATCATCATGGCCATCATGGGGTTAAAATCGCCTTCAAAAGTCAATTGTACTTCGCTTGAAGCATCATTGATTTCTGTAATCTTACCAGTTAGCGAAAAATCGAGTTTTCCACCAGCGGCTCCCAATACAATTTTATTTGGCACAACGGCTTCTTTTTTTTTAAGTTCAATTTCGGGCATGCCTTTAAGAGCGAATACAAAGGTGTCATCATTTAAAGCTTCAAATTTACTAATGTTTTCAGGCATTAGCTGTTCAAAATTTTTGACATTGGACAAAAAGTCAAAGGTGTGTCGGGCCGATTTGTTTATGGTTACTTTAGGAGATTCTAAATTCATTTTATGTAAAATTTTATGAAGTACTATTTAATTTAGTGAAGCACCCCATTCGCTTGGGTTGGCATTCCATTTTGTCAAGATAGCTTTTTCTTTAGCTGTTATATATTTGGTTTTTAAAGCTTGGTCCAATAGATTTTCGTAATTGCTTAATGTATATAAGGTAACTTCTTCGGACTTAAAATTAGTTGAAGCCACTTCAAAACCATAAGAAAATATGGCCACCATACCTTTAATATTAACATGGACTTCTTTTAAAGCTTTTATAGCATTTAAACTACTTTTACCCGTACTAATTAAGTCTTCAATTACAACAACGGTTTGACCTGCCTCTATATAGCCTTCAATTTGGTTTTTGCGACCATGGCCTTTGGCTTCAGGTCTAACATAAATGAATGGTAGTCCAAGAAATTCGGCAACCAAAACACCTATACCTATGGCACCCGTTGCCACACCTGCAATAACATCGGGCTTCCCAAAGGTGTTTTCAATGTGTTTGGCCATTGTGGATCGAACATAATTTCTAATAGGCGGATAAGACAACACCATCCTATTGTCACAATAAATTGGGGATTTCCATCCAGACGCCCAAGTAAAGGGTTCGCTGGGTTGAAGCTTTATCGCATTGATTTGTAATAATAAATCGGCGGTTTCTTTAGCAGTTTGTTCATCAAAAATCATAGTACAAAACTACGCAATTTTAGGAAATAGGTTTTTTAATTTTAGATAAAATTAATTTTAAAATAGATGGTCGTAATTCAAAAAATGATATTTTTACCTGCATTAAAGGCTAACCAATACATGTATAAAGTATTCGTCAACGATAAACCTATTGTTTTAACTACCGTTGTTTGTAAAGAAACTGACTTTAAAAACTACCTTTTAAAAA
The DNA here is from genome assembly GCA_037969605.1 of Flavobacteriaceae bacterium. Lineage (GTDB taxonomy): Bacteria > Bacteroidota > Bacteroidia > Flavobacteriales > Flavobacteriaceae > Geojedonia. Next base: position 1,714 of record JBBKXS010000156.1, on the reverse strand, counting down.
CGGTCAAGATTGGTAAAGTCATTAAGGAATTAAACAAATCTTCCATTAAGGAAGTAAGACTCATTGGAAAAAAGGAGGAAAAGCTCCTTAAAAGGTTTTTAAAGAAATTGCCAAAAGTTATTGCAGGAGGAGGAAAGGTTTATAATGATAAAGGGGATATCTTGTTTATTTATAGAAATGGTAAATGGGATTTACCTAAAGGTAAAATTGACGGCAAGGAAACCATTGAAGCCGCAGCTTTACGTGAAGTAGAGGAAGAGACCGGGGTGAAAGACCTCAAAATCATTAAACCTTTGGAAACCACCTATCATATATTTAAACGCAACGGTCGTTATAGAACAAAAATAACTTATTGGTTCGAGATGCGGTCATCCTACAACGGTGCTTTGGTTCCAGAAGAATTTGAAGGCATTACGAAAGTAGAGTGGCTAAACGCAGAACAGACCAAAAATGCATTAGAAAACAGTTATGCTAACATTAGAGAATTGATGTAAATGTATAATTTAGGTCTTGCGTTTTTGATTTTGTTGGCCTTTCGTAAGTTGTTGGTTATATATCTATTATAAGTCATAATGATTTTGGTTCTTCCAATCTTTTTCAATTAATGCATAAATCAAGTCATCTACCCATTCGCCATTTATCAATATACTCTCAACAAAATGAGCTTCTTTGCGAAACCCGATTCTTTCAACCAGTCGAATAGAGTTTTTATTATCAGGGTCTACGGATGTAATAATCCGATGCTTTTTCAAATCTTTAAATAAAAAGTCAATTACTCTTTTTAAAGATTCTGTTGCATACCCTTTATTTTGAAAATCCTTGTTTAATGTACATCCAATTTCAGCTTGTTTATTTTCGCTGTCAAAAAAGTGTATCCCTAAATCACCAATTATCTTTTGAGTCTCCCGTTCAATGATAACAAATTGAAACCATGTTTCAGGCTCATTAATTTGATTCGAAATTTTATCAATAAATATTTTTACATCATGAATTGATTTTGGAATCCATCCTTGGTACTTATTCGTCTCCGCGTCTGAGCGATATTTAAATATTTCGCTTTTATCCTCAAGAGAAATCGGTCTGAACAGAAGCCGTTTTGTTTCTAATTTCATTGCTCTTTTATCAATGGTTTCTCAATCCCGAATAATACACAACAGCCCCCGCAATGCGTAATTGCAAGACCAAGCAATTACTTAAAGACATTGTTAATGGTTGCTTTTTATTTTTGTAGTTCAAATTTTTCAAATGCATTGTCATTGAATTTATAGGCTCCTGCTTCGTGTGTGCCAAGCCATAGGTCACCTTTTTTGTCTTTGTAAATGGAGAACAGTTTAATATCTTTTTCTCCATCTTTGACAGCATAATGGGTGATGGTTTTTCCATCATATCGCCAAACTCCTTGTTCATACGTTAACATCCAAAGATCTCCTTTATCATCTTCTACAACCGACATGAAGTAAATCCTATCCTTTCCTTCAGGTGATTTTATATTGTCAATTCCTTTTTCCCGTATGTATTCTATTAAAACTTTGTCTTGCTCGATAATACTGGTTGGAAGAATGTTGTAACGATAGCTCGTATTACAGAACCAAAATTTGCCTTCTTTGTCTTCGATGATAGAACGTATGCCAAAAGAACCACCGCCTTCTATTAAAGTCAAATGTTTTTCATACATCCAGCTTAAAGATTTTCCATCGTAACGGCAAATGCCAAA
>JBBKXS010000155.1:0-2875 GCA_037969605.1 Flavobacteriaceae bacterium | reverse complement strand
ACTACCATTTATCATCTTTTTTATTATTCAAACTTTGATGGTCGTTTATATACCATTATAAAGTAGCAATTTTCTTATATTTAAGGAATTAAACCAACAAGATACAAGATTTTAAATCACCTCTAGAGGCTTTTCTGTATTGGGAAAAGCAAACACCAAACAACATTTTTTTGAGGCAACCTTTTAAAAGTGAAATCATCAATTTTACATTTTATGAATCTGGAGTTCAAGCTAGAAAAATAGCGTCAGCACTAAATGGTTTTGGTTTAAAAAAAGGTGACCATGTAGCATTACTTTCAAAAAACTGCGCCCATTGGATTATGGCCGATATTGCCATCATGATGGCAGGTTGTGTATCAATTCCCATCTATCCAACGCTTAACGATGTTTCCATAAAACAAATATTGCAGCATAGTGAGTCCAAGGCCATTATTATTGGTAAACTTGATAACTTTGAATCCCAAAAACGCGGAATTCCAAATATCCCAAAAATTAGTATTGGACTTTATGGAGTTAAGGAGGGTGAACTTTGGGAGGATTTACAAAAAAAACATAAGCCCCTAAAAAAGATTGGGCTTCCCAACCCTGAAGATCTACATACCATTATTTATACATCTGGTACAACAGGATCTCCTAAAGGCGTGATGCATACAGCAGAAAATTTTATGGTCAGTTCTCGAGCATTCAATAATGCTTTTAAATTGCCAAATAATTTGCGTTTGTTTTCATATTTACCTCTTGCTCATGTTGCTGAACGGGTATTGATGAATGTTGGATTTTTTGTTGGAGCTACAATAACTTTTAGTGACTCATTAGCTAGTTTTGCAAAAGATTTAGAAAATACCCAACCCCATTTGTTTTTAGCAGTGCCAAGAATTTGGACTAAATTTAGAGAGAAAATATTAGAAACTATCCCTCAAAAGAAACTGAACCTTTTATTAAGGATACCAATTGTAAATAGTATTGTAAGAAATAAGTTAAAGCAAAAACTGGGATTAAAAGAGGCCGTTATTGCTTTATCTGCTGCCGCACCTATTTCGTCCGATATGATTAGATGGTTTAATAAAATTGATATTAATATTATGCAGGGATATGGTATGACTGAAGATGGTTGTGTATCTCATTTTAATATACATGGTGAAAATAAGGTAGGGACCGTTGGAAAAACTTTGAATGAAGCCAAGGCTAAACTAACTTCTGAAGGAGAGATTTGTATTAAAAATGATTGCTTGATGAAAGGGTATTACAAAGCTCCAGAATTAACAGCCGCCATGTTTGATGACCAAGGTTATTTAAAAACAGGAGATATTGGTGAATATGACCATGATGGTTTTTTGACTATTACGGGGCGCGTTAAGGATCAATTTAAAACCGATAAAGGCAAATATATTTCTCCTTCACAAATTGAGCTAATGTTATCAAAAAATACTGATATCGAGCAAATCTGTGTTGTGGGTACTGGAATTCCACAACCTATAGCTTTAATTATCCTGTCTGAATTGGGTAAATTGAAATCAAGGGAAGCACTTTCTAAAGGAATATTGGAAACGGTAAGCAAGGTTAATCCTAAATTGGAAAAACACGAAAAAATTGAAAAAGTGGTTATTATGAAAGAAGAATGGAATGTTGATAATGGCCTAACCACTCCTACCTTAAAGGTCAAACGAAATGCTATTGAAAAAATCCATCAGCCTTATTATAACCAATGGTTTAATATGGAAGAAAACATTATCTTTGAATAGCTAGTTTATTCTAAATATAAAGTCTGAATTAAAAGTACCAAATATGAAAAGATTAATATTGGTCATAGGAATTATTTCCATCATGTCTTGTCGGCAAAAAGAAGCCACTCCAAATGGATTGGGTATGGTGGAATTACAAGTATATGGAAATGAATTGGCCCAACCTCATTTTGAAAAAGGCCTTTTGTTGCTTCATAGTTTTGAATATGAAGATTCAAGAGAAGAGTTTATAAAAGCCCAGCAATTAGATCCTAAAATGGCTATGGCGTATTGGGGAGAGGCTATGACCTATAATCACAGTATTTGGAGCGAACAAGATTATGAAAAAGGATATGCAGTTGTACAACAGATAAATGAATTGGGTGGTTTAGAACAGCTATCTGAAGCAGAATTAGGCTTAATGGAAGCTATTAAAATACTTTATAAGCCCAAAACCCCAAAAGTAGAGCGAGATCATGCTTATATGATTTACATGAAAGGCCTTTATGAAAAACAACCTAACAATAATGAGCTGGCGGGATTTTATGCCATTTCATTATTAGGGTCGGTACCCGAAGGTAGAAATGATTCCATTTATGGTCTTGGGGCAGAGGTTGCCAAAAAAGTACTAAAAGCTAATCCTAAGCATCCTGGTGCGCTTCATTATTTAATACACTCTTATGATGATCCTCAACATGCGAAATTGGCCCTTGATGCTGCCGATGCTTATGCCAAAGTTGCACCAGACGCAAGTCATGCCTTACACATGCCATCCCACATCTATGTGGCGTTGGGAATGTGGGATAAGGTTATAAGTTCGAATATCGATTCTTATCAAGCAAGTTTAAATCGGATGGAACGAAAAAATTTAGGTAATGACGCTCGCGGCTACCATGCGTTTCATTGGTTGGAATACGGCTATTTGCAAAACAATGAGTTTGATAAGGCCAAAGACATGGTTTTAGATATAGAACAATATGTAAAAGAAACACCGTCAAATCAGGGTCGCATACATCTAGTGTTTTTAAAAGGTACTTATTTGGTTGAAACCAACCATTGGGAATCTCCAATCGCCAAGATAGAGGTTGATGTATCAGATTTAAATATTACGGTTCAGTCACAATATCAATTTTTAGAAGGATATAAAGCATATA